>USKO01000026.1 GCA_900555365.1 uncultured Bacillota bacterium | reverse complement strand
CGCAGTGACACCGTCTGTCACAGCGGAAAAAGATTTTTTCTTGCCTATTATGGCATAGTCGCTTGACTACCATTTGGTCAAATGGAAAAAGGTTTTCAATTTTTTTTACACTCTAACATTCTCGCTGGCTCACCATTTGAACCTGCGGAAAAATTTGTTAAGAAAAAATATCTCTGCCTCTGCAAAGATATTAGTCCCTCTACTTATATAACCAATACTTTTTAATTTCGTGGGGTCATTTTGGGCGATTTTTACGAAAATAATTGAAAAAACTTTGTTTATGTGATATGTTTATTTAAAAGGAGTAGATAATGGTTAGATATTATTGTAGTGGTTTTGATGTTGGAAATGCTTTCGGTCACGGACTTGGAGAGATGTTTAAGACAGAACTCAAAGATACAAAGAATGTCGTGTATATCCCGGGAAGCCCAGTTAAAATGGAAAAAGCAAGGGCGAAATATGTCCCTGCCTTTGTTGAACATTTTAAAAAGGCGGGAATTGTATTTGATAATGTAAACATTATTTCACCCGAATTGAGTAGTGATAAAGCAAAAGAAATGATTAGAAAGGCAGATTTTGTTATGTTAATGGGTGGTGATCCTTTTAAACAAAAGGAGATGTGCGAAAAACTTGGCATTATGGACGAGCTAAAAAAATTTAATGGTCTTATGCTTGGTTTTAGTGCTGGCGCTATGCTTATGTCTAAATATATCATAATTATTCCTTGCAGTGAAGAATACCCTAACTTTCAAATAGAAGAAGGCTTAAATCTTGACGGAATATCAATCTATCCACATAATAATACAGCAGAAGAAAAGTATCCAGATGTTTTAGTCGCTGGTGATGAAACATATCGCAAAGAAGATTTGCTAAAAGTAGCAAAAAAATATGGAAAATTTTACTTGTTGCAAGATTACGATAACAAAGATATTAGCATAATAAAATTTACAGACGGAAAAATGGAATTTTATACAGAAAACAATGGAAAGATTTGGGAAGCAGATAGTGACGTTAACCTAATCGTAAACGAAAAACAAGAAGAAAGAATTAAATAGTTCCTCTACTTATATAACTACAAAAAATCTTGAATCGTGGGGTCAATTTTTGCTTGTTTTTTCAAAAAAATCTAAAAAATTTTACTTTCTCTATGTTATTAACTACATAAAATTTAAAAACCACAACGAATTTTCGCTCATTTTTATAAAAAGTTTAAAAATTTTTACACAACAAAAAAGAAGCAAGCAAAAACTTACTTCTATTAAGCAAAGAAAACTTTTCTTTATTTAAATTTCTTTCGAAAGTAGTATCTTTCAACACAAACAAAGAAATAATATAATTATTATATAATAGATAAAAGAGTGTTATCGGCAAATTGCTTCTAGCACTCTTTTTTGTTTTGTTCCGCCCAAAACCATCAAAGAGTGCATGGTCGAAAAAATACAATAAATAAGAGCCAGAATTTCTTCTGACTCTCCTATTTTATTCAAACGAACTCGTCTGTTTGGGTGGAGTGTACCTGACAATATATTCGTCTGGATTTTTCTCTTGTGCCTTCATTAATTAAAAATTTCTTCATCTAACAATGGCACAATATCAATAGTTGGCTCTTCATAAGGGTGGACTTCTCTTATTTTTGTAATAACTTGCTTAACATTTGACAAATCGCACACTGCCTCTAATTTGTCTTCTTTAACAAATTCAAGTTTGCCTTTTTTACCTATATGCGGTTTTGCGTTTTCATTTGGGATAAATGTTCCTATACTTTTTGTTGCTGTTGTACAAAAAGAATAATTTCCAATTACTCCAGCGCCTGCCTCACACATAGCTTTTCTAACATCTTCAACATTTTTAAGAGGAACAGTTACAATAATTTAAACTTTTTTAATATCAATTAGAATATTTAACTCCTGACTTGGGCTTGAGTACTCATTGATAAGCGTGTTTTTCTATTTTTTAAGTTTTTATGCTTTAAAAGAATCGTTTATATTTCAATTGTTTTTATAAGTTTTTCTTGATAGTCTTTTGTGTAAATTTTAATTAAGTCTAAAAAATCTTCTTTGCTTATTAGCCCTCTTCTATAAAGTGCAACTTCTATGCTACCTATTAAGCTATTTTTCATTTGAAAAGTTCTAACTGCCTCGCTCGCCTCAAGCATACTATCATGAGTGCCTGTGTCAAGCCACTGACAGCTATCTGGCAGCTCTACAACTTTTGCTTTGCCTTCACTTAGATAAAGATTGATCATATCTGTGGTTTCATATTCCCCTCGAGCAGAAGGCGAAAGCCGATCTATATAATCAAAGACTCCTTTTTTCAGCAGCATTAATCCTATGATTACGAGATTGCTTTTAGCAACCTTTGGCTTTTCTTCTATTGAAAGTATATTGCCATTTTTATCTTTTTCCACCACTCCATATCTTTCTGGATCTGAAACTTTAAGACCAAAAACAGAAACACCCTCCAGCTCTTTATAGGCATTTTGTATGTTTTGAGATAGCGACGAATCTATGAAGATATTGTCGCCAAACATAAGTAAGATATCATCATCGTCGCAATAGTCTTTAGTTGCATTAAGTGCGAATGCCGAGCCTAAAGTCCTATTTTCAACAACAAAATTTATATGCACGCCAAATTTGTCATATTTATCTTTTAGTAGCTCTTTAAAAATAGCAACATCTCTATCATTACAAACTATGTAGATATCTCTAATGCCGCTCTCTATCATCACGCTTACCGAGTAAAATATCATAGGTTTATCATATATAGGTAAATTCACCTTCCCGATTGCAAGTGTAGCAGGTCTAAGCCTTGTAGCTTTGCCCGCGGTTAAAATAACTCCTTTCACAATTCCTCCAAAGTACAATTATTATATTAAAATTAATCGCCGCTCGTCAATTATTTTTTACACTTCCCCTCTAAAATAAAATGATTTATATGCCGAAATTTATATTATCAGAAGCCGAACTTGCTTGCAAGAGTGAGGCTGATGGTTATACACACTATGTGATGAACACAATTTATTGTGTATTTTGCGTTTAGCAAAATTAAAACTTAACTTGTTTAAATTTTTAGCATCACATAGTTTATATTTTTCTTAATAACTCCAATTTTTATTTTTCTACTTTTTGTATTACTTTTCAATTCTAAGAATATCGCCTTTTTTTAAATGATAAGGGCAATCTACTTCAACAATCTGTTGAACGCGTTTTACATCCTCTAGCCTTTCACCTTTTTCATCAGTAATATTTTGAATTTTTAGCGTTTTTAAAAAATCATCGCCTGGCGAAAGTATCTCTAAAACATCACCCTCTTTAAAACGGTTGCGCATTTCAAGTCTAACACGCCCATTTTTTTCCTCTTCTACAACCTTGGCGACAAAAATATAAGTTTGAACGGGCATCGAATCTTCTAAATATTCCTTGTCACTGCTTTTGAACATAAACCCAGTTGTATATCTTCTATGACTAGTTTTTTCTAGCTCGCTGTGAAGAATGTCATAATCCTTAAAACCATCGAGCGCCCTTCTGTATGCATTGACGACACTGGCTACATAATAGTCAGATTTCATTCTTCCCTCTATTTTGAAACTCGCCACGTCCGCATCAATTAATTCGTTTAAGTGATCAATAAGGCATAGATCTTTAGAATTTAAAATATATGTTCCTCGCTCATCCTCTTCAATGGGCAGCAGGTCTTGTCTACTCTCTTCTCTAATATAATATTTCCACCTGCAAGCTTGAACGCATGCGCCGCGATTGCTATCTCTTCCTGTCAGATAATTTGAAAGAAGACATCGTCCTGAATATGAAATACACATAGCGCCATGCACAAAAGCTTCAAGCTCGACATCCTTTACATTTGCATGAATATTTTTGATTTGATCAAGACTAAGTTCTCTTGCGAGTACAATTCTCTTAACTCCCATATCAGCATAAACCATGGCAGCACGAGAATTGTTTACATTGGCCTGCGTTGAAACATGCACATTTATTTGCGGAAAATGTTTTCTTATGTATGAAATAAGCCCAAGGTCTGACACAATGACGCCGTCTGCTTTAACCTTTACCAAAAGCTTGAGATAATCATCAATTCCATTAAAATCTTCGTCATTTGCAACTATATTTATTGTGACATATCCCTTTTTGCCACGGCTATGAAGATATTCAAATGCCTCTTTAATTTCCTCATCGGTAAAATTACCAGCAAAAGCTCTGAGCCCAAATTTTTTGCCAGAAAAATACACAGCATCCGCTCCAAAATGCAGTGCTGTTTTAAGTTTTTCAAGATTGCCAGCTGGCGCTAAAAGTTCCACTTTATCCTCCTAATCTTCTTTAAAATTAGATTTTTGAATCTTTATTATTCCTATTGATATCAGAAATCTCATTAATATTTTCTATCTGTTCTTCATTTGAATTTGAGATGATCTCGTTATTTTCATTATTTTTAGCTTTCTGGGCACTATCCTGTGGCTTTTTAAGCCATTGAATTGCTCCTTGAATATTTGATATTAATGCTGCTGCAAGCGTTATTATCATGGGCAATATTTCAATACTTGCTCCGCTTTCTCCTTTTGCAACAGGCAAAATCCATATTATAATCTGCAGAATATTTAGAGCGATAAAAAAGAAAAACATTTTACCATCTTGTCGTAAAATCAAATAATTGCCAATGAGTCCTACTAAAAATGAAATAGTGGCAACAATAAGAGATGGCGTGTCAAAAAAATCTAAAAGGAAATATGCTCCAACAGAAATTGCTAAACTGGCCATAGTTAATATTAGCCATTCCTTGCCGCTTATAGGCTTGTTTGAAATCTTAGATGTATTTTTATTTTTTTCTGTAAACCAAGCAAAATTTGATATTATCAGTATTGGCAAGGAAATTGCTCCATAAATTATTACTTCGCCCCAGTTGTGATAAATTGCAGATTGTGCGATATAAATTCCGACATATATTATTCCCAAAAATACGCTTATTTTATATTGCCTTGCCATTAAACGAATATAAAAAATCCCAACTATACAATAAATTATTGTAAGGGGCGAGCTTTTGACGATTATTGATGATATAATCACGCCTAAAAGGCTAGTTATATAAATAATATAATCTAAAATCGTCAATTCTTTAAAAAAGCCTTTAATCTTTTCCATTTAAAGCTCCACATTAGGTTTTGCGGTAAGTGAAAGCGGCGCAAGACCAAGCCCATCTTTTAACATGAAGTAAGCCGCACTTCCAATCATTGCTGCGTTATCGGTGCAATATTTAAGTACAGGGGCAAAGAATTGTATATCATTTTGCTTGCATACATATGCAAGCTTTTCTTTAAGAAGACTGTTGGCTCCTACTCCTCCCGCAACAACAAGTTTTTTTAAATTGCACTCTTGACAGGCTTTTACCGCTTTCATTACAAGCTCATCCGTCACACACTCTTCAAATGACCGTGCAATATCGGCCTTATTGACCTCTTCTCCTCTTTGCGAGAGATTGTGCACCAAATTGACAACTTCAGTCTTGATGCCGCTGAAAGAAAAATTAAAGGTGTTTTTTAGACTTTTAGAAACGGTGAAATTTATCGAATTACTTCCATCTTTTGCCAATTTGTCAATTTCTGGGCCGCCAGGATATGGAAGACCAAGCACTCTTGCGACCTTGTCAAAAGCTTCACCTGCAGCATCATCGACAGTAGTCCCAAGCAAAGTCTTTTTGTTATAGTCTTCAATTTTAAGGATTGCAGTATGACCACCGCTTACCATAAGACAAACAAATGGCGGCTGAAGCTCGATATGAGAGATATAATTTGCTGCGATATGTCCCTCCACATGACTGACAGCAATAAGAGGCTTGTCAAGTCTATAGGCAAGCGCTTTTGCAAAATTTACTCCCACAAGTAGTGCTCCCATTAGTCCCGCTCCATATGTGACGGCAATAGCATCTATATCATCTTTGCCTATATTTGCCTCATCTAGCGCTTCTTTATAGACATTTGATATAGCCATAATGTGATTTCTCGACGCAACTTCTGGTACAACGCCGCCAAATCGTCTATGGATATCAATTTGAGATGCAATAATATTTGACAAAACTTCTCGCCCATTTTTAACAATAGCCACACTTGTTTCATCACAAGAGGACTCAATGGAGAGAATAACTACATCTTTTTTATGACGCAAACTGTCATACTTTAAACTCATTCTTTCACTGTAATTCATAATTTCATTATATCCAAATTGTATTTAATTTCAAAATTTTTTATCGTCAGTAAGCTTTTTAAAGCTGTCAAAGCTTGCTGAAACACGAGCATGTTTGTTCAAAAGTCATTAGCGTGCAAATTCGCATCAATTTTATATTTTATCTAAATTTTAACATCGCATGATTAGCATTTTTATTTTTTAGGCTTTTTATTGGCTTTTTTTAAGATAGTCATTTATAAATTCTTGTATATTTCCATCCATAACAGATTGAATGTTACTATCTTCATATCCTGTTCTATGATCTTTGACAAGAGTGTAAGGACAAAATACATAGCTTCGTATTTGACTTCCCCACTCGATTTTTTTAATGTCGCCTCTGATCTTGGCAAGTTTTTCCATCTCTTCTCTCTCCTGGCGCTCGGCAAGTAGTGAGTAAAGCATCTGCATAGCCACTTCCTTGTTTTGAACTTGGCTACGCTCAACCTGACAAGAAGTCACAAGACCTGTTGGGATGTGAGTTATTCTAACTGCACTTTCAGTTTTATTTACATGTTGTCCGCCCGCGCCGCTTGAGCGATAGGTGTCAATTTTAAGATCTTCTGGTCTTATTTCAATATCTGGACTTTCTTCAAGCTTTGGCATAACTTCAACGCTTGCAAATGAGGTGTGTCTTCTTGCATTTGAGTCAAATGGCGAAATTCGCACCAATCTGTGCACCCCTTTTTCAGCCTTTAAAAAACCGTAAGCGTTTAACCCATTTACTTCAAAAGTTATCGATTTAATTCCAGCCTCGTCGCCATTTAAAACATCAAGCACTCTAAGCTTGAATCCAGCTCTCTCGGCATACATTTTATACATTCTAAAGAGCATCTCGCTCCAGTCTTGAGCCTCTGTTCCACCAGCTCCTGCATGTATTGTCATGATTGCGTCAAGACTGTCATATTTGCCAGATAGCAAGGTTTGAATTTTTGCGTTTGCAATGTCACTTTCAAGCTTATGTAGCCCATTTTCAATCTCGCCGTCAAGCTCTCCAGTTCCAACCTCCTCGCTAAGCGCAATAAGGACAAGCATATCATCAATTTGCCCCTCTAAATTTTTAATCAAATCTAGTTTTTCTTCGCAAATTTTTATATTTTTACCAACTTCGTGCACCTTTTTACTGTCAAGATAAAAATCACTTTCAAGTTGCATAGATTTATATTTTTCTAAATCTTTTTTTAATTTCTCGGGGTCAAAGACACTCCTTAATAAAGGTCATCTCTTCTTTTGCTGCAGCTACCCTCTCTTTTACATTATCTAAAATCATAATTTCCTCCAATAGATTAATTGTAGCAAAATTAAATTTTAAAATCAATATTTTTGTAAATAAACCATCGAAACGATATTGAAAGGCAATACCCAAAACCGGATAGATAAATTCTTAAAGGATATAGGCATTTATGCGATAGGCAATTTAGGATCAAAGCTGATCACATTTATGCTTGT
>USKO01000025.1 GCA_900555365.1 uncultured Bacillota bacterium | reverse complement strand
TCTTTTTTGTATAATAAAAATTAGAGGTGTATATGAAAAAACGAAGTCAAATTAACGAAAAATATAAATGGGATCTATCTTATCTATGTGAAAGTGATGAGAAGTTTTATAAAACCCTTGAAACGCTCAAAGAGTATCTGCCAAAGTTTAAAGCATTTGAGGGCAAGCTAAACAATAAAAAAGATATTTTAAAGTACTTGCAATTAGAAGAGGAGTTTGATATGATCGCAAACCCTATAGCTTTATATTGCCACTTAAAGGGTGATGAAATTTTAAGTGATGAGAAAAGAAATATTATGCAAGAGAAACTTGAGCATCTTTTTAATGAATTTAGCGTGGAAACTTCTTTTGCATCCAGCGAACTACATGAGCTTGATGACAAACTTTTAGATGAAATTATATCTGACAAGGCTTTCAGTGATTATCAAAGAACCTTTGAGCAGATTAAAAAGGCAAAAAAGCATGTGCTAAGCAAGGCCGAAGAGAAACTTTTGTCAGGAATGAATTTTTTAGATGGATTTTCTTCAAACATGAGAATGCTTAGCGATGTTGATTTGAAATTTGGAAAGATCAAGGATTCCAAAGACAAAGATCACGAGCTTACTCAGTCAAACTATTCTATTTTTATGGCAAGCAAAGATAGAACTTTGAGAAAAAATGCCATTTGCACACTCAATGGGACATTTGGCAAAATGATAAACATCTTTGCAAGCAACTATATAAGCGAAGTTAAAGCTGACTGCTATTTTGCAAAAGTCAGAAAATATAGCAGTGCTCTCATGCAAGCTCTCGAAGATGAAGAGATCAGCAAGGAGGTCTATGACACTTTAATAAAAAAGGTACATGAAAATTTAAAAATATTGTTTAAATTCTTCAAATTGAAAGCGAAAATCATGAATTTAAAAGATTTTGCAATCTATGATCACATGGCAGACATTGGAAAGTCAAAATCAAAATATAGCTATGATGAGGCTATGGAGATAATCAAAGAGGCATTAAGTCCACTTGGAGAAGAATATCAGTCTCTTCTTGAGAGAGCGAAAAATGAAAGATGGATTGATGTCTATCCAAACCTTGATAAGCGCTCAGGGGCATATCAATCGTCAGTTTATCGATATCCTCCATATGTGCTGACAAATTTTGAAGGCGACTTAAATAGCATCTTTACTTTAGCTCATGAGCTTGGTCATGCAATGCACTCCTATTACAGCGATAAGACGCAGGTCTATGCAAAGTCTGGTTATCCTATCTTTTTAGCAGAAATTGCAAGCACCACAAATGAAATGCTTTTATTTAACTATTTCTTAAGTAAAACAAAGAATAAACAAGAGAAAATTTATTTATACAACAAACTTTTTACAGAGGTGAAGGGGACCATTTTCCGTCAGACCATGTTTGCTGAGTTTGAAGCGGATGTGCACGCAATGCAAGAGAGGGGCGAAGCGCTAACAAAAGACAGCCTATGCAGGGAATACTATGCACTAAATAAAAAATATTTTGGCTCTGTTAAACTTATAGACGAAATAAAATACGAGTGGGCTCGAATTCCTCACTTTTTCACATCATTTTATGTATATAAATATGCAACAGGGCTTATCTCGGCAATCACATTTACAAACAAAATTTTAAGTGACAGAAAAAGCGCCGTAAAAGATTATTTTAAATTTTTGACTGCAGGAGGAAGCAATCCGCCACTTGAAACTTTAAAAAAGGCGGGCTGTGATCTTGAAAATGAAAAAACTTTTGACATGTGTTTTGAGTATTTGAATGATATGCTCAAAAACTGGGAAGCTCTTGTAAGAGAAAAGAAATAAAAGATTTTTGATTTTTAAACAAAAGGCTAATTTAAAACATAAATAATAAAGTATAAAATTTGTTATTGCATTTACAAGTTTATTATGTTACAATAATATTGCAAGGAGCATCATGGTGGCAAACAACAAAATTCAAAAGATAAGAAATAGTCCTAAAAAAAGCCCTCAAAAAGGAGCAAATAAACACACAGACAAAGACTATTTAGAAATCAAAAAAGAAGTAGAAAATTTCTTAAAAATTGGAGGACAAGAGGAGCTTACTAAGCTTGTCAACTTTGTAAAGAGCCTTGGAAAAAACCAAACAACAATAAAACAGCTTATAAAACAAGCAATAACTGAAAATATCAAGAAGAGCAATCCAACAGCAGATCAACATGAAGTTGCAGTAAACTCATCATTGCAATTTTTCGCGCCTTTATTTGATGGAGCAACTTTCCTTGAAAGAAACTGGCGCTTTACACCTTATATACTAAAAAGCAAAGATTATAGAAAGATCATGCAAGCTGAAAAAAGACTTATATTTGTAAGAAATTACGATTATATGGCTCCAATTTTTACCTTTGAAAATAATTTTCAGTTCAAAAAGAGCGCAAAGACAAAAAATAATAAATCGTTCAACGACTTGCAATTTTATATAAATAAAGATGGAAATATGGTTTTCGCTAAAATCAGCACTGAAGAATATACGCCAATTTCCAAAAAATTGATATCACAAGAGGTGGCTAAAACCGAAGATGATAAGGAGCTTCGAATTTATAACCCTTGTCTATATAACAAAAATATAACAGTTTCAATGTATTGCCTTCTTGAAGGTGATCCACAGCAAGCACATAGCTTTATGAGATATGACGGCGGAGGAGATCATCCTCATCATAATATGTTCTTGCCTTCAGACCACAGGCGTGAAGTTTTTGGTGATATTGCCCAGATGCCGCATTTCCATTTTCAAAATGAAGATGACAACTTGCTCTGTAGCAAGAAGGTTATCAACAGTGATAAAAAGACAAGATGGAAGACTGGACGATGCAATGCAATTGATGTAGACCACCTTATCAAATATTTGATTGATCTTGATAATTGTTCACAAGAAGAAGTAGAAAAATATCACAATAAAGACAAACATTACAATATGCCATTTTTAGCAGCTAAATTTCAAAATAAATCTTTTAATGTTGAAACAAACTTAGATGAATATTTAAATTCGTTATCAGAGAAAAATCGTGAAATTATTTTTAGCATAATTGTGAATGTAAAATCAAATATGGAACAATTAAATTATAATCCAGCAAACTCATCATTTAAAAAGCTGGTTTATGCTTTACAATTTGTAAAAGAAATTTACGAGCAGAGAAAAGAGCGAAATAGCTGCGAAGAATTGAAAATTCTCTCTCAACTTGAGCTAATTTATTCAAATGCTATAGTGGACAGCATATGCAACAATCAAAACAAGGTTTTATACCAAGATTATAAACCAAGATATATCATTGAAGGCTCTCATTTAAAGCACGATAATGAATTAGATAAATAATAAAATTAGAGGTTAATATGAATAAGTTAGAACTTGTAAAATCTAGTCTTGCCTCTCACATAGGCGAGGAGAAAATAAAGAAATTTTCTCCAAACCGTTATCTTGTAGATAGCGGGTTAATCTTATATAATAATTATGATGTCCTACCAGTAAACTTAGTAGAGGTAGATGACAAAGTATACTTTGCCGACTATGGTCAAACACTTGAGTCGTTTGATATAAATTTTGATAACTTAAGCACTGCTTTTCAAGAGAAACTAACAAGAATTCTTAAAGAAAATGGTATAGAATTTGATGGTCAAAGTCTACTTAAAGAGACCGACAATCAACACGCCTTTCTTGATTACAATATATTTGTAAAAACCATAATCATTATAGAACACATAAATGAAAGATGATGTCATCTTTCTTTTTTAATATTGTTTAAATATTTGCTATTTTTATCAAAAGTTGTTAAAATACACATATACAATCCAGATGTCTATGAGTAAGATAAATTGATTAGGAGAGAGATGGAAGAGACAAGGGAAAAGATAATTGAAGTAGAGAACTTGACTCAAGACTACGGTCATGGCCGTGGAGTTTTTGATATATCTTTTTCTGTGAAAAAAGGCGAAGTTTTTGGCTTTCTTGGCCCTAATGGCGCGGGAAAAAGTACCACAATCAGACATATTATGGGATATTCCAAACCTATGGAAGGGCAAACTCGTGTTTTTGGTATGGAATCTTTTAAACAATACTATAAAATTTTGAAAGATGTAGGATATTTGCCTGGCGAAATTGCGCTTCCTGAAGGTTTAACTGGATGGGAGTTTATCAAGATGATGGAGGATCTTCGCAGCTCTCACAACAAAGAAAGACTTAAGTACTTGCTACAACTTTTCAAGTTAAATCCTTCTGGTGAAACAAAGAAAATGAGTTTGGGCGACAAGCGAAAGCTTGCTATTGTTACAGCTTTTATGGATGATCCGCAAGTGCTTGTTTTGGATGAGCCTACAAGCGGTCTAGACCCTGTAATGCAACAGGTTTTTATCGATCTAATCAAGGAAGAAAAAAGACGAGGCAAAACGATACTCTTATCATCACATATGTTCAATGAAGTAGAAGCGACTTGTGACCGAATTGCCATAATAAAGGACGGGAAAATCGTCTCCACTTTTGAGGCTAACGCGATAAAACATAATGAAAATAAAAATTATCAGGTAAAGCTGAAAACAAGCAAAGATTTTGTTAATTTGACAGAAAAATTGCCTAAAATCAGAAAAAATACTGTAAAAATAAAAAATCTTGCATTGCGCTCGGCTGATAAAGATAATTTGACAGTTGTTATAGCTGTGAATGATAAAGATATAAACTTGCTTACCAATATGCTTAGTGATTACAATATAGAAAGTTTTTCTGAAGTGAAATTTACTTTGCAAGATTATTTTATGCAGTTCTATAGAGAAGACAAAAATTTTGGAGGAATCTTTTAGTGGAAGAAGTTATCAAAGTCGAAAACTTAACTAAAGACTATGGCGAAAATCGTGGAATTTTCGACATATCTTTTGCCGTGAAAAAGGGTGAGGTATTTGGCTTTGTGGGCACTAATGGAAGTGGAAAGACAACAACGCTACGACACATTATGGGATTTTTAAGGCCTGTTCAAGGAAAGGTCAGCGTACTTGGACTTGACTCATGGAAAGACTCCTGTGAGATAAAGAAATATGTTGAATATGTTCCGGGAGAAATTGCTTTTCCAGATCTTAAAGATGGAACGACCTTTTTGAAAAACCAAGCAGAGCTTTTAGGCGTGAAAGATATGTCGTATGCCAACTATCTTATTAAAAAATTGCAGCTTGACCCAAGTGCCAATCTAAAGCGAATGAGTAAGGGTATGAAGCAAAAGACAGCAATAGTTGCAGCTCTTATGGCAGATAAAGATATCATTATTCTTGATGAGCCAGCAACAGGGCTAGACCCATTGATGAGAGAGACCTTTTTGGATCTCATTTTAGAAGAGAAGAAAAAAGGTAAAACTATCATAATGAGCAGTCAAATGTTTGATGAGCTTGAGCTTACTTGTGACCGGGTAGCTTTGATTTTAAATGGACGCATAATAGATATTGCAGATATAAATTATTTAAAAAATCTGCCATATAAACTATATAAGATTGAATTTAAAGAGAGAGAAGACTATTTAAAATTCAAAAAGCTTAAATATGAAATAGTGCGCGATCAAGAGAAATATAACCAAGTTACAATCAAGCTTGACAATAAACATATCAACAGATTGTTCAACACTTTAAAAAATTATAATTTAAAGTTCATCAGTCAAGTTCAACACAATCTTGAGAAACACTTTAAAGATGTCCTTGCTCTTCAGCCTGAAAGTTATGTATATAAAGAGGAAGAGACAAGGAAGGATTTAAGACGAGAAAAAAGAAAACTACGCAAAGAAAAAAGACATAGTAAAAAGCAAATGAAAGAGCAAACAAAAAACGAAAATGAAGAAAAGGAGGTGAAAGATGTTTAGCAAAGCACTTTTCAAGCAGTCTTGTAAAGCAAATTGGGTTAAATGGCTTACTGTTACCATTGCAACCTGTGCAATGCTTGCTATAGTTATTATAGTTTTAGGAAATCTTGGAATTAATGATATTCGAGACTCGCTTAAAAATATTTTTGTTCAGGCAGACCAAGAATCAGCGCTAAAAGAAAATGCGGTAGACAGCTATGATTTATATCTTTCATCGGTAACTGGTTATGAAAGTTTAGAGCAGAAAACAAATTATATTATAATTTTAAATACTACTTTTGATACTCAAGTAAATTCTGCAGAAAGTGAAAAGGGAAGCGCTCTTACTAGAGAGGAGAGAAACGCTATTATTACTCAGATAACTGAAAGCATAATTAATAGCGGAATGCTTGGAGGTTTAGGATTAGATGAACAAACTGCCAGAACTTTAATAACCACATATCTTACTTCCTACAGCGAAGACCAGCTTAGCGGCGCAGAAATTCCTCCAATGACAATAGAAGATAATGGAGAAATGGTAACAAATCCAGCATTTCTTGTATATGCACAATCTCTAATGAAGGGAGCATTTTTAGAAGTTATCTATCAAAATGCTTACAATGATTACATCAATAAGGGCTATTCTGTAGAGGAAGCAACAGCTTCAGCACTAGTTGCAAAAGATGTTGCAGACGATGCTATTGAGAATTATAAATTAAATGGCAGCACAGTAAGCTATGATTATAAAGACGACGCAAGAGAATATGTCAATATTCTTCTTGAGAATCAAGCAAAGCAGCAGCTTCAAGGTCAAGATTTGACTGAAGATGAGATAGAACAATATGGTGTGTCTGTAAAGGTCATTTCAAATACAGCAATTTCGACATATCAATTATGGCTTGCTGAAGGAGTAACTGTCGATGAGGCAAGGTCGCACGCAACCGAAAGTATAAGCGACCAACTTGATGAAAAAGTAGCAGAAGCCCTAAGCGAGCTAGGCAATATGGATATTTATGGACTTATCATTGGTTCAATATTCTATAGAATCGCAGGGTTATTACTCCCAATGGTATTTGTAATAATGGTGGCAAATGGCTTGCTTGCAGGTCAAGTAGATTCTGGTTCTATGGCATATGTGCTGTCTACGCCTACTAAGAGAAGAACGGTCACCGTGACACAAATGGCATATCTATTATTTGCACTATTTGCAATGTTTGCACTTTTAACGGTGGTCAGTGTAATCTCAGTTTGGGTAGTAGGTGGCAACAGCTTTGCGATCAATTATGGCGAAATATTACTATTCAATGCAGGAGCCTTCCTTACAATGTTCGCAATCGCTGGATTCTGTTTTATGTGCTCAGCAATATTCAATAGAACAAAATATTCATTATCAATTGGTGGTGGGCTTACAATATTCTCATTGGTTTGCACAATTTTAGGACTATTTGGCTCTGCAGTGGTACCATCAGCGATGAGAATAAGCGCAATGAATTTCTTCAACTATCTGTCAATTATAACCTTCTTTGATACAGTATCAATCTTAGGAGGAACACTAAGTTATCTATGGAAGTTTGGCGTGCTTGCCGCGATTGGTATAGTGACCTTCATAATAGGCGTGTTTAGATTTGATAAAAAAGATTTGCCTTTGTAATCATTAAATAGAAAAACAAGTGCAAAAAATAACGAATAAAACATTTAAATTCTATATATAACAAGTTTTGAAATGATTATAAAATAAAAAGTAGCTTAATTTAAGCTGCTTTTTTTATTTTTCAATTAAATTGTCCTCCTGTAAGTTTGAAAAATAATTTTTAAATGAGAACTCGCAATTATCCTCAATCTTGTAATAATCTTCAAGTTT
>USKO01000024.1 GCA_900555365.1 uncultured Bacillota bacterium | reverse complement strand
TATAAAATTAATCGTTGTGCCGCTTTTTAGCAATAAAAAAGGAGACAACTTATCTAATTTAAGTTATCATAATTTGCCCAATATGTCAATTATTTATATCTATTTTTGTAATAATTATAATTTTTATAAACTTTATTAATATAATTTTTAGTTTCCTTGAAAGGTATCTTATCTAGCGTTTTCCCGTCTGCAGAAAATTCGCTATTTTTAAGCCATTCGCGGACATTGCCCTGTCCGGCATTGTATGCGCAAAGCGCCACTTTTTCATCCTCAAACTGAGAGATTAAATATGAAATATAATAGCTCCCAAGTTTAATGTTGTAACTTCCATCGTATAGCATTTCCTCGCTATACTGCTCGCCCATTTTATCTGCAAGCCATTTGGCGGTTGATGGCATAAGCTGCATAATTCCAACAGCACCCTTACTTGAGCAGGCTTTCTCATTAAAACTACTTTCTGTGTTTGCAATAGAGGCAATAAGTGCAGCTTCAACTTGATATTGAGAAGAATACTCGTAGATTTCATCTTTATATTTCATTGGATAAAAATAAGCATAAAAGCAGCCAACTAAGTATGTTAAAATAATGGCGCAAATTGCCAAGCTAAATATTGAAAAAAAAGACCTCATGCTTTTATTTTATTAAATATTAAAATAAAAATACATGCACTCTTATTAAAGCCTACAAATCAAAAGCATTGTACTTAAAAATCTCTCAATTTATCAAATCTATAAAATTCTTTCTAGAAAATTATTGTATCCTTTTTTAGTTACTTTAAAAAAGCCATAAAATGAGCGAAAGGGCTTTGTTTGTAAAAATGACTGAGCAATAGACAAATTGCTTTCATTAAATCTTACACTAATTCCACATGCCTGACCAGCTTCTTTAGGAGTATTTATAATTTGCGCTGGCAATCTTTTCGATTTAAACATATTGAAAAAGTATAGAGTTTCATTTCGAGACTTAAAAACGGCTAATATATAATGCATACTCTTCCTCCTATATGCACAAAAATCCCTCATTAGCACTATATTGTAAATATAAAGGAAAGTTTACTATGATTTATTTAGATAATAGCGCTAGCACTTATGTTAAACCAAAAGAAGTTTTAAAAGCTGTGAATGACAGTTTAATTCATTATAGCGCCAATCCTGGCAGAAGCGGACACCAAGCAAGTATTAAAACAGCCCTGCAAATAGAACAAACGAGAGAAAACCTGTCAAAACATTTCAACACCTCTTCGCCAGAGCGCGTGATTTTTACTCATAATTGTACTCAAGCCTTAAACCTTGCGATTCAAGGCTCCGCAAAGCAAGATGGGCATGTCATATGCACTGAAAATGAACACAATTCAGTGTTAAGACCACTTCAATATCTAAAGGATAAAGGCGTTATCGACTATTCAATAGCATATCAAGAAAACCCAGTTGGAATAACCCTGCAAGACATTAAAAAGGTCATAAGACCCAATACCTACATGATCATTTGCAATCATATTTCAAATGTTAATGGAGCCATTGCCGATATAAAAGAAATTGGAGAGTTTTGCGAAAAAAATAAAATTATTTTCCTTGTCGATGGCGCACAAAGTTGCGGTCACATCAAAATAGATATGAAAGAAAATCATATTGATTATCTTTCTGTTGCTGGACACAAAGGGTTTTATGCTCCACAAAGCATTGGCGCGTTAATTATGAATGATAAATACTCTCCTTCTCCTATAATCTTTGGAGGCACCGGAACAAACAGTCTTGAGCTTTTTCAACCTGACATATTTCCTGAAAGATTAGAAAGCGGCACCATCTCAACGCCATTAATTTTAGGCTTAAACGCAGGATTGGAATTTGTAAAAAATAATTTTAACGAAATTAAAAATAAAATTGATGACCTGACAACATATCTTAATTTTGAGCTCAATAAACTTGACGTTACTTGTTATACCGAACCAGAAAACAGCTTTGGTGTGGTCGCTTTTAACATTGATAATCTAGACTCAAATGAAGTAGCAACCATTCTTAATGAAAAATATGAAATTTGTGTTAGAGGTGGTTACCACTGCGCTCCAATAAAACATAAAGCTTTAGGAACAATTGGCCAAGGCGCAGTAAGAGTTTCCATTTCATATTTTAATACATTTAGTGAAATTCAGCGCCTTATTTATGCAGTAAAACACATCAAACAAAATTATAATAAATATCAAAAACACTAATTAATTACACTAATAGATAAAATATAAAGACAGTAAAACTAATTATATTTATATAACATAATAGCTTTAACTTAATTTGTTATAAAAAACACTAGTATGCAAGACATACTAGTGTTTTGTTATTTCTATTATATTATTCTTCAGGAGTTGTTTCTTTTGGCATAATTCTTTTCAAATCAATTCTGCCCTTGTCATCAATTTTAATTACCTCAGCTTCAATAATATCACCAATTTTTACTGCATCTTCAACTTTAGCGATTCTCTTATTGGATAGTTTAGATATGTGAATCATTCCCTCTTTATTTCCAGCGAATTCAACAAAAGCACCAAAATTCATAATTCTAACAACTTTTGCATCATATACATCGCCTACTTCAACATCTTCTACTATGCCAAGAATAATTTTCTTTGCTTTTTCAGCATTTTGTAAATCTTGAGAAGCAATAAAGACTTGTCCATCATCATTAATATCAATCTTAACACCAGTTTCATCAATGATCTTGTTGATTGTTTTTCCACCTGAGCCAATAACATCTTTAATCTTATCAGGATCAATATTAAAAGTAATAATCTTAGGCGCATATTTTGACAATTGTGCTCTTGGCTCTTTAATTTCGCTTAAGAGTTTGTCCATAATGAACATACGGCCTTCTCTTGCTTGTTTCAAAGCAGTTGTGAGTATTGCCTTGTCTATGCCTTTTATTTTGATATCCATTTGAATTGCAGTTACACCTTTTTCTGTTCCTGTAACTTTGAAGTCCATATCACCTAGGAAATCTTCTAATCCTTGAATATCACTTAATACTGCGACTTTGCCAGTAGTATCGTCCTTGATCAATCCCATAGCAATTCCAGCTACCGGTCTTTTAATAGGGACTCCTCCGTCCATTAAAGCAAGTGTTGAGCCGCATACTGAAGCCATTGAAGATGAACCATTTGAAGAAAGAACTTCTGATACAAGTCTCAAAGCATAAGGGAATTCCTCTTCAGATGGAATGACAGGCTCTAAAGCACGTTCTGCTAAAGCTCCATGTCCTATTTCTCGTCTTCCTGGTACTTTTATTCCCCTAGCCTCGCCGGTTGCATAAGCTGGCATGTTATAGTGATGAACATATCTATTTACTTCTTCATCATCAAGGCCATCAAGTTTTTGCATATCAGATACAGTACCTAATGTGAGCGTTGTCAATACCTGTGTCTGACCTCTAGTAAAAATTGCACTTCCATGTGCTCTTGGCAAAATACCAGTTTCGCACCAAATAGGACGAATTTCTGTTAGTCTTCTTCCGTCTGGTCTAATGCCCTCATTCAATATTTTTGCTCTTACTTTCTCCTTAGTCATTTTATAGAGAACTTCACCAATAGCTTTTTCTGATTCTGGGAAAATCTCAGCAAAATGCTCTTTTGTTTCTTTGTCGACTTCGTCTTGGCGCGATTGTCTTTCATGTCTATCGAAAGTATCAAGAGCATGATCAAGCAATTTATCAGCATATTGTCTTACAGCAGTATTAATCTCTTCTGGAACAATATCATAAATTAAATTCTCATTGACTGGTTTTCCTATTTCAGCCTTGACCTCTTTTTGGAAAGCAACAATCTTTTTAATTTCTTCATGAGCAAACATTATAGCATCTAGCATTGTCTCTTCTGGAACTTCTTTAGCTCCTGCCTCAACCATAAGCACTGCTTCATCAGTACCTGCAACTGTCAAATGAATAAGGGATTTTTCTCGCTCTTCAGCATTTGGATTGATGATAAATTTTCCGTCAACAAGTCCCACCTGAACTGAGCCAGTAGGTCCCATAAAAGGAATATCTGATATTGTCAAAGCAAAGCTTGAACCAAGCATTGCAAGTGGTTCTGGCGCAACATCTGGATCCACTGATAAAGCAGTTGCTATAACGCATACATCATGGTAGAAACCTTTTGGAAATAGTGGTCTTAAAGGTCTATCAATCAATCTTGATGTAAGAATAGCTTTATCTGAAGGTTTTCCTTCTCGCTTTTTAAAACCTCCTGGAATTTTACCAACTGAATACATTTTCTCTTCAAAGTCTACTTGAAGTGGAAAGAAATCTATTCCTGGTCTTGGTTGTTTCGACATGGTTACATTGACCATAACAACTGTTTCGCCGCATCTAACAAGGCAGCTTCCATTTGACTGCTCACAAAGTCTGCCTGTTTCAAAGCTGACCTCTTTTCCTCCTATGTCTAATTTAAAAATTTTTGCATCTCCTTTCATAAACAAACTCCTTAAATATTATTCATCTTTTTATTAAAATTAAAAAGGGAACAAAAAAACATGCTCCCCCTATTAATTTTAAATTATTTAACTTCACGAATTGAAAGTTCTTTGATAAGACTTCTATAAGCTTCAATATCTCTTTCTTTAAGATAAAGCAAAAATCCCTTTCTCTTACCAACCATTTGAAGCAATCCTCTTCTTGAATGATTGTCTTTAGGATTTTTCTTCAAGTGCTCTTGTAAGTGGTTAATTCTAGCAGTCAAAAGCGCAACTTGAACTTGAACTGAACCTGTATCGTTCTCAGAAAGCTTGAATTTATCAATTATTTCTTTCTTTTCCATACATTTCCTCCTATTTTTGTATTTACTCCTTAAGCGAAGCAAAGTGTCAGAAGGTCTCTTCTTCACTGCGCAAAAGGTCATCGACTCTGTAAGTATATCATGTTTGTTAAATTTTGTAAACAATTTTTTGAATTATTTATAAAATTTTTTCTTTTTCTCAATCATTTGATCTATTCTTTCAATATAATCTTCAATAAATTTTACATTAGGCTCTCTTTCAATTCTATTTTCAATGCTATAAACTCTTTTACTGATTGCTCCCGCGCCAATGCCAATTATAGTGTTTGTCTCTTCCATGCTATCAATGTTAAATATGCACACATCTTCATCTCTATAATAGCCCACATTTTCCAGTCCGCAAAGCTGATTTTTTTGTCTATAGAGATAATATGGTTTATATCCCATCTCTTGCAATTTAGTCTGTGCGAAATTAACCATACTAGTCGCATCGCGCTCATTTACTAATGAAGCATCCTCTTTTAAAAGTGCTCCATTTTTTAATGATAATGTATGAACAGTAACATTGTTTGGAAATAAATCTAAAATTGTATTTATTGTTCTTTTAAAAATCCCTAATTTTTCGCCTGGAAGGCCGGCAATAATATCCATATTCACAACAAATCCTTTTATTAATGCGAGTGAATATGCCGATAAAATCTGGCTGTTTTTTTGTTTTCTTCCAATTCTTTTTAAGGTTGCTTCGCAAAAGGTCTGAGGATTGATAGAAATTCTTGAAACTCCATGCCTTTTCATTATATCCAATTTTTCTTCAGTAATAGTATCAGCTCGTCCACTTTCAACAGTGAATTCGCTTACTGGAAAATTAATTGCACTAAGTAGTCTATCAAGCTGCCTTGCAGTCAGAACTGTTGGCGTCCCGCCACCAATATATATTGTTCGAACAATGTAGGCTTTGTCTTTTATTATGTTTTTAACCGCTTCAAGTTCTTTTAGCAAACAATCTAGATACAAATTGACCTTATCTTTAACTTTGACAAGCTCACTTGAAATAAAAGAACAATAGGAGCATCTAGTTGGACAAATTGGAATGTTAATATATAGATCTACAAGGTTATCATTTCGTATTATGCATTTTTGATTTTTTAATATATTATTTACAAGCTCTGCTTTGTCTTTTGAAACAAAGTAATCTCTTTGTAGCACCTCACTTATAAGATAATCTTTTGCCTCTCCATATTCTATTAAATCTCTAGCAAATTTTGTTGGTCTAACACCAGTCAAAGAACCCCATGGCAATTTTTTGTTTAAAAGCGAAGATAAAATTAGATACAAATGATTTTTAACCATTCTTTTTCTATATGATTTTTGACGCAGCGATGAAAGTGACAAGTCTAGTTTAAAAGAATATTGATACTTTCGTTTTATATTTTTATAGATCACTGTAAAATTATTTTGATAAAGCTGAGCAGTATTGGTTTCAATATGCTCTATTTCTATAGGCTCTTTTATTGAAAATAGTTTTACAAGATCTTCTAACTCTGTCAAATATTCTTCTTTGTTAGTCTTTATCATCCTTCGCTCCTCTGTACACTTATCACATTTTTAATGTTTGATAATGAGTTCATTATACTATCAAGCTCTTCCTTGTTTTTAACATCCACAATCAAGGTGCATATTAGGCTGTCTTCCACCTCTTTTACATCAAGTCCTTTAATTGTAATTTTTAAACTGGCAATACTTGCTGAAAATTTGGCAATATTACTCTCTCCTTTATCTGCAATAATTTTTATTACAGTCGAAAAAGTTGCATTGTCTCTTGGCTGCCATTTTGCTTCTATTAAACGCTCAGGCTCTAAATATTTCAAATTAGAACAAGTTTTTCTATGAAGCGCAACACCTTTACCGCGAGAGATATACCCTATTATTTCATCTCCTTCAATTGGGTTACAACATCCAGCAAATCGAACTAACATGCCACTATCTCCATCTATGAGCACGCCCTCTTTATTTCGTTTTAGATGTACAACAGAATCTAATTTAGGTAGCTCTTTGCTGGTCTTATTGTAAAGGTCAATTAGTCTACTTACCATAGATTGGCTGGAAAGTGAGCCTGAGCCTACCCCTGCATAAAGTTCATTTATGTCGTCTAGATTATATTTCCTAAAAACTTTATCTAAATATTCATCTTTTAAAAGTTGTGATGTGATATAACCTCTATCTTGCACGGCTTGATTGAACATGGTCTTTCCAAGCCTGATATTCTCTTCCTTGAGCTCACTTTTGAAAAAGCTCTTTATTTTACTTCTAGCCGAAGCCGTCTTGACATATTTAAGCCAATCTCTTGATGGTCCTTTTGAGTGAGAATTTGTGATAATTTCAACTATATCGCCATTACATAGCTTAGTTGTTAGTGGTTTTAATTTCCCGTTTATTTTAGCGCCAACGCAGCTGTTCCCAACATCGCTGTGAATTGCATAGGCGAAATCTATTGCAGTAGAGCCTTCTGGAAACTCAATTACCCTTCCTTTTGGTGTTTGAACAATAATTACCCCGCTATAAAGGTCACTTTTAAGCGTGTCAATAAATTCTTGGTCAGACATGTTTTTTGCATTTTCAATTGTCTGCCTAAACCAAGTCAGTCTATTGTCAAAATCATCTTTTTTGTCTTTTTTCTCTTTGTAAAGCCAATGAGCATAGCCGCCATATTCTGATTCTTCATGCATTTTTCTTGTTCTTATTTGAATTTCAAGAGGATGCTGATTTTCAACTATGACTGTTGTATGCAAGGATTTATATCCATTAGGCTTAGGATTGGCTATATAGTCTTTAACTCGACCCTGCATTGGTTTGTATATTGCATGAACTCGACCTAGTACAGCATAGCATTCTTCTATCGTTGACACAATAACTCTCATGGCTAAAATATCATAGACTTGGTCCAAAGTTAATTTCTTATTGTGCAGCTTATTAAAAATTGAAGAAATATGCTTTATTCTAGATATGATTTGTCCTTTTATCTTCAAGTCATCTAAAATGGCCTGCAGCCGTCCATGAGTAATTTCGAGTTGCTTTTCATTCTCTTCGCGTTGGCTTTCAATTGCAGTCTTTAATTTATAATATTCCTGTGGATATTCAAGCCTTATAACATTATCATAGAGATTTTGTTTAAGTTTATCAAGTCCTAGTCTTTCAGCCAGCGGAACATGAATTTCTTTGACCTGTTTAACAAAATTCTTTTGATTTTGAGTAAGTGGTCGCTCTAAAATTGAGATATCATAATAAATACCAGCAAGTTTTATGATAACAACCCTCATATCCTTACTCATAACAATAAACATACGCTTGATATCTTCTATCTCTTCGCTTAGCGTCAGTTGATTTAT
>USKO01000023.1 GCA_900555365.1 uncultured Bacillota bacterium | reverse complement strand
CTTTTTAGTTGACCTGGAAGAGTGCTGAGTTTGCGAACATTGAACATCACCTTTCCATCTTCATAGAGCTTTGAAAGAACAATGCCAGAATCTGAGAGCATATTGTTAGGTACATCATATATTATTTCTCTAGCTTTAACCTTCCCTTGATTTTCAAATCGATAAAACTTTAAATTTTCATCAAATTTTCTGATGATGTTTTTAAATTCACCAAAACCAACAATGACAAAGTGATATCTCTTAATTTTCTCCTGCTCTAACTTTGATTTTTTCAAAATTGCCCTCCTCTTTTGTTATATTTTACAATTTTTAAATTAAAAAATCAAATGTTTAATATCTTTTTTAATGAGAATAATAAAAAAGGAGGAAATATGGAATTTAATGAAAGTAAGACTAAACAAAACATCGCAAGACTTTTTGCCACTCTTTGTCAAGATAGCGCAAGATATAGCTTTATCGCTTCAAATGCCGAAAAAGAAGGCTTTTATTATTTAAAAGAGCTTCTTTTATCTCTTTCTTCTCAAAAAATGGCTCACGCAAAACTAATGTACCATCTTATGCTTGAAAATTCTAAAAAAAGAAAGGACAAGGTAAATATAGAATCAGGTTATCCGTTTGAAAAGCAGCTCTTAAGTTCTACACTAGCCGACTGCTACCAAATAGAAGAATTTGAATGCGAAAACCTTCTTCCTCACTTTCAAAAACTAGCTGAAGATGAAGGTTTAAAAGAAATAGGATCAAAATTTGAAAAGCTCGCAAAAGTTGGAAAAGCAAATTCAAATATGCTTAAATCTCTTAGCGAAGCTTTTGACAATCATTCTTTATATAAATTTAATAAAAAGATGCCGTTTGTTTGCAGTAACTGTGGCTATAGCGAAACTTTAAAAGAAGGCTGGACGAATTGTCCACTTTGCGGATATAGCAAAGGCTATATTAAATTTAATTTCTTTGAAAATGCAAATAACTAAGAAAAAAACTCTCTTTGTGAGAGTTTCTTTATGCTTTTCTAAATACTCTGTATTCTCCGCTTATCTCATTTGCAGGGAAATTTTGAATAATATATGAATTTACAATTCCTGCTTGAATAAAAGATTCATAAACTTTTATAGTTGTTGCATTAGCTAATAGCCTGCCACAATTATAATCATCAACTATGCTGTAAATTGCCTCGCTTTCTATAGTGATATCAGTAAGATTATCACAACCAGAGAATGCGGCTAAGCTAATCGTAGTTACATTTTGAGGAATTGTTATTGCTAAAAGTCCATTACACCCTTCAAAAGCTGAATAACCAATTGTTTCAAGAGCACTTCCTTCTTCAAATTCCACTCGTCTCAATGCTTTGCACCCTTTAAACGCGGAATCATCAATATTTTTTACACTTTTTGGAATATATGCGCTTTGTACAAGTTCACATCCTGCAAAAGCATAGGAGCCGATAGTCTCTAATACTGAATGTTGATAATCAATCGGTATATATTGCAAATTTTTACAGTTGTAAAAAGCGTACGAGCCTATATTTGTAACTCCAATTGGAAGAGAAAAACCCTCCAGTGACATACAATTATAAAAGGTATATGCTTCAATCTTCTCTGCTGATAAATTTGGTATTTCTACTGTTGTAAGGTTTTCACAACCATAAAATGCATAACCTCCAATGCTTTGCATTCCTACTACTAGATTGTAATCTTGTGTAACAGAACGAAGAGAATAGCAGCCTCTAAAAGCACTATCTCCTATTCTTAAAATCCCATAATGAAGAGTTATTGAGGTTAAGTTTTGACAATTTTCAAAAGCATTGTCACAAATAGAAACACACCCTTCGTTAATAGTAAAAGTAGATACATCTTTATCTATTACTGACACTAAATATCTATATGGATTTGATTCGTCTCCTAAATATTGTCCATTTTGATATGTATTATAGATAATCGAAGTGTTTGTGAACACACTTTGACCAAATTCTAAATAGTTATTTGAAAGGTTTATAATCATAAGCAACCGACAATTATAAAATGCCCTTTCTCCTAAACTTGTAATGTAGCTAAGTTTAAAATCATTCAATTTATAGCAATTTTCAAAAGCGCTTTGACCTATGCTTATCTGTGATATATTTTCGCTATCAACTATTGTAAGGTTGCTGCAGCCATAAAATGCAAAATCTCCTATTGATGAGCATGTTGTAGGTATTTTAATAGAAGTGAGTGCCGAGCAGTTATAGAATGCATCATTCTCAATAGACAAAAGCCCTTGGTCACTTAAGACAATTGACTGTAAATAACTATTATACTTGAATGCTCTTTCACAGATTTTTGTAACCGTTTGCGGAACTTGAAATGAAGTATCTTGTTTGTTTCTAGGATAAATTAAAAGCTCTGTTTTATCTTTATTATATAAAACGCCTTGATCACTTGAGTAATTTGGGTTGTTTTCGTCTATATTGATCTGTGAAAAGTAAAAGCAGTCAGCAAAAACATCTTCACCTAAACTTTCAAAGCTACTTGAAAAATTTGCCTCCTCTAAGCCCGATGAAGCAAAAGCTTCATTTCCTATGCTTTTAACATTCGGAAGATTTATGGTTGTAATAGAGGTAAGATAAAAAGCTCTATCGCCTATACTTTCAAGACTGGTTGGTAAATTTATTTTACCCCAGAAACCTGAAAAGGCTTCATCTCCTATTGTTTTAATTGTGTCAGGTAAAACTATTTCGCCAATACCTCTCTTATCTTTGAAAACGCTATAGCGTATTCCTGTAACTACATAATCATCACCTTCAACAGTATGACCTTGTTCATCAATAGAATATGATGAAGGAATTTCAAGTTTATCTATATATTCACTTGAGTCGTCACGGCTAAAGGAAATCAATATCCCATTTGAAAAAGTAAAATAATATGATTTATCATCTTTATTATAGAATAGTCCAAAGTAAATTCCTAAAGCTATCCCAAGCAATAATATGATACAAATTGGTAAGATTATTGCAACTTTTTTCTTTTTTGTCATACTCCTCCTAAATGTAAACTGCCTTATAAATTTTATTATATTACTATTATACTATTTGTTATACTATTTGTCAAGCAATCTTTTTTGATTCAGAAAAATAGTTATTAAATAGTATAAACATAAATCGAAATTAAAAAAAGACAAAAAGTTTTAAGCTTTTTGTCTTTTTTTCTGTTTATTTATTTAATCCATCTTTGAAACTGCTTCCAAATTTAAAACTTGGTACGGCGCAAGCTGGAATTTTAACCTTTTCTTTTGTCATAGGATTTATTCCAACTCTAGCTGCTCTTTTCTTAACTTCGAAAGTTCCAAATCCAGCAATTTGAATTTTTTCTCCTTGTTTTAGTGTGTCGGCAATTGTTGCTGCCATAGCATCAAAAGCAATTCCTGCGTCTTTTTGAGTGAATTGTGCTTTTTCTGCGAACGCTTTGATAAATTGTTGTTTATTCATTTACCATATCTCCTTTTATTAGTTTTGACTAATGTCTAAAGTTAATATAGCATATTTCTCTTTAAAATCAAAGCAAATTTAAACAATTATAGAAAAATAGCGAACAATTTCATTCCAAATTATTATAAGATATTCCTTGAGGTTATTAAGCCAGCTCCAAGGGCTGTTTCTTAAGCTATAACCATCGTGAACAATGGATACCACTCGTCCAACAACTCTGTCCATTCCCTCTGTGCCTGTGAAACGGGCATCAGTGCTGCCTGTTCTATTGTCACCCATGTAGAAGATCTGGTCAGGATCGCTATCTTGTTTATCAGAGCCTATAACAAAGAATTTCATTGAATACACTTGACCGTTATATGCAACATTTTCAATTACAACATTGCTATTATTATAGATATAGTTTAGATAAAACTCCTGTTCATATAAAATGGTATTAATTCCGCTTCCTTCTTCGCTAATATCAAGCACACCAGGCTCTGCATTCCAAACTCCGTAGCCATCTTTATAGCTGCCATTGACATAGCCGCTAATGTAATCTTCATAAAGAATTTCTACATTACTATTAGGCTCATCTTTTATCCTAATAAAGCGGTATTCAGTCCTTGTTGACCCATCCTCTTGCAAAATTGGGAGCTTTGCGATAGTTATTTTATCTCCTTCAAATCCAAGAACGCGTTTGATAATTGTCGAGCTTCTATCTTTTTCTTCTGACTTATCGATTATGATGATTTCTCCATAATCGATATCTTTAGTTAGCCGTACATAAACAGCATCTTGAAAAGCATAACCGTCTTCATAAATTGGATCAGCGTTCAGTGTCGGCTGCATAGAAGTGCCTCGTATAGTAATATAACTATATGAATTTTGAAAAGCAATATTGCAAACAAATACTATAATATAGAAGATTAACAAGATATAGATAAAGATATAGAAAATTCTTTCCGCCATCTTCTCATCTTTAATATCCTGAAAATATCTATATTGCATTAACTTTTAATCTCTCCTTGAATATTTGCATCCACAATAATTTTGCCTATATAGATTGTACTTTTTGGAAAATTCAATGCTCTTTTTATACCCATCTTGTTTTTTATAGTTTCCCTCTATAAACTCGATATCAAATTCTTCTCCAACTGCCTTTCCAATCGCATTTATAACTTCAGCATTCTTATGTGGACTTACAGTAAGTGTAGTGCCAAAGCAGTCATAACCAAGTTCTTTAGCTCTTTTAGCCGTTTTCTCAAGTCTTAATCTGAAACATACAGGACATCTTGCGCCGCCCTCTTTTTCTCTTTCTAACCCTTTGACCTTGCAATAAAATTCATCTGGCAAATGCCCTTCCTCAATGACTTTTACTCCGATAATTTCACAAAATCGTTTTTGCTCGCTAAGCCTATGGTTATATTCCTCATCGGTATCAATATTAGGATTATAATAATATACAGTAATAAGATAATCATCTTTAAGGACATTTATAACCTGCGTACTGCAAGGACCACAACAGCTGTGTAACAATAGTTTTTTCATCACTCAACCGTCCTTAATATCTTTATAAGACTGTTAAATAAAGGGCTCTCTTGTGCTAACTTTTTTATGTCACTGGTAAATTTATTTGTCGTAATCATAAAACATCCAAGACAATCGCCACAATTTATAAAAACTTGAATGACATATATTAGTTTGTCTCTAAATCCTTTTATAACATACATTGGAAAGGCAAATTCTCCAATTTTGAGATTTATTATTTTTACAAGCTCGAATTTATCTGTAATAGTCTTATAATTTTCAACTAGAGTGCTGTAATACTCAAAAAACTCATCAGGATCTCTATGAATTTCAAATAAACTTATCACCTGACCATCCTTTGAAAGATAATTTTCTTTATTTATAAAGCCTTGTCCATTCATGAGCGAATATTTATCCTCTGTCACAGCAAAGTCGCTTGGAAGCTCAAAAGACATTTCATTTAATGTGTCGATTACCCTTCTCATTAGTTTTCTCCTTTTGCAAGGATAACACCGACATAAAAAAAAGTCAACTCTATATGACTTTTTATTATTTAAATTTATTCGATTGCAACAGAACTAAAAAGCATTTATTGCATACATCATCATGTCATTGACATTGTTGTTTGTCAAATAGTAAACAAGAATTTTTCCCTCCCTTCTATAAGCAACGATATTTTGGTCTTTAAGTTGTTTAAGCTGATGAGATATAGTTGTTTGATTTATCCCAAGAAGAGTGGACATATCATTGACACACATGTTCATCATTGAAAGGCATGTCAAAATTTTTATTCTGGTTGAATCTGAAAAATTTTGAAAATAATCTGCAAGCTTTGATATATCTCTTTCTCGTGGCATACTTGAAAGGATATCTCTTCGACTTCTCTCTGTTAAAAGTAAAAATTTTTGTTCCATAAACTCTCCTTTAACACTTTTTGTGTTTGCTTCATAAATAGTTATGTACTTACAATTAAATTTTGTCATTTACAGAGGAAAAATGCAAAATAGAAATTTGTTTTATTTTGTCAGATTTTAAATGATTTTGTTTTAAGGAGGACATATGAACAATAATACATTTAATATTTTATTTATACTTCTTCTGTCGGTAATCACCAATGCAACGGACACCAACCTCAACACCAATACTAATTTCCTTCTGCTGTTGCTACTTGCATTAAATGGCCAGAACAATAACAACTTCTCTTGCTTTGGCTGCGGTCAAAATACTTGCCCTGGACAAAATAATAACACATTTTTTTAATTCTTTTGCCTTGCTCTCTAGAGAAAATAACCCCAATTTTTAAGAGGTCTATAAATAAAATAAATCTGGAAAATACCAACAGGCATTTTTTAGTCACATTCAAGAAAAAGGCTTTGCAAAAAGCGCAAAGTCTTTTTTCTTTGGTACAAGCTTATTGGATTAAATTTTCAAAGTCATCATTACAACAATCAAAATTTAATTTTAAAATATATTTAGAAAGAAAATTTTCTAATAAAAAATCTGTTTTTGCGAACAATAAAAAAGAAAAAATATTTTTTTAAAAAAAATGAAAAAAAATTGTAAAATCATTTTGTAATTATGTTTTTTTATGTTATATTAAGTTTGTAAATAAAAGCTTAACCGCTTTAAAAAACAAAAAGGAGGGATAAAAATGGCATCTTTATTGAATGTAGCCTGGAGCTGGAGTGAATATTTTAAAGGCTTTAGTGACAATACAGATCAAACTGCAGTTTTAACAGAGGTGTTTGATATCATTTCAATAGTACTTTGGGTAGTTCTTGGTATTGTAGGTGCAATTGGTGCAGTTTATGCAATCTATCTTGGTGTACAGCTTGCAAGAGCAGATGAGCAAGGCAAAAGAGATGATGCAAAAAAGCATTTGATTACAGTTATCATTGCTGTTGGTGTTACACTTGCGCTTATCTTAGTATTTAATACATTCTTGCCTGCACTATTGTCAGCATTTAATGTTAAAGATAGCGCTGGGGATTTCACAGACGAAACCTTAATTTCACCAATATTATCTCTTCTTAAGTAAAGCGATAAATAAAATTTAAAAAGCACAATTTATGTGCTTTTTTTATGCTTATTTTTGTCAAATAAAAATTAACTTAAAATTTATCAAAATATCCAGAAACTGTTCTTAATAAGTTTAGATTTTTTTTAAGAAGTGAAGATAAGTTCATATTATTATTTCTAATATTGTTAAAATTCTTGCATTATTTTATAAATTGTGTTAAAATATAAAAGTAGGAGTTATTATGCAACTATTTATGTCACTTTTAAATGCATATCAGTTTACTGGACAATTCGCATGGCTGCAAGATGTTTATGAAACGCTGCCACCAATTTTATATGCAATCCTTGCTGTAGTGGGCGGTGCTGGAAGTGTATACGCAATTGTTCTTGGAGTCAATCTTGCCAAAAGTGAAAATGATGAGAAGAGAAAAAGTGCTATTGCAAGACTTAGAAATACGCTGATTGGAGTTGGTGTTTTGCTTGTGCTTGTGCTTTTTATAAATCTTGCTCTTCCACCAATCTTACATGCAGCTTTCCCAAATGAAATATTGAAAACTTGATAAAGATGCAATAAGATTTAAAAAAATATCAAAATTTCTAATGATTTAACCTTTTTGCAAATTATGACATATAAAACTTGTGTAAGGAGAAAAACTATGCACAAGTTTTTTTGTATATATAATCACTTGACAGAAAAGTATGAACTTTCAAACAGTCGAGTATATACCGTCAATTCTAGAGCAAAAGTGCTAGCTGAAAATACGCTACTTCCTAATATTCAAAAATCTTTGCAGGAAGTTTATGGAGATTTAGTTCTCTTAAAAGAAAAAGTAACCGATCAAAACATGCTTGAAAAATTAGACGAGAGTGAACTTATGCTTTCAAATCTTTACTATTCCTTTTTTGCCTCCCCGCTTGAACTTATGGAAATTGATTTTAATAATACGATAACTGTCAAGGATCTTTTAGCAAGAATGATTAAAACTTTAAATGAGCTTGACAGTCAAATAAATATCCCAGAATATAACCGGCTCAATATGCTTATAAAGAATAATTTGCAAGATTTATTGAATTCTTTAAGCTAGATATTCTTCATACAATATCATTAAAAGGACCTTTATTTATGGTCCATTTTTTGTTTTCTTAGAAGACAAAATCACATAAAGATTTTTTATAAATTCTCTTAGTTTTCATAAATTAAGAGGTCTAAAATTTTTTAATATAAATATACAATATAAAAAAAACATTTTACTTCTGCTCAACATATATTGTACTAGAACAATACTTGGGCATCTTGCCTATGGGAATTTGTTCTAAGAGAGGTAATATGTCTAACTTTTTCAATATG
>USKO01000022.1 GCA_900555365.1 uncultured Bacillota bacterium | reverse complement strand
CAAGATGAATATTTACCACCATATCATCAATTTAATGGAATAACAAGTCAATTTGGAGCACATTTCATATTAAAAATTGATAATATTTTAAATTTTCTATTATTCTCCTATAATTTTGATGAGAACATGTTTATTGCGTTTTCCATCAAATTCATAATAAAAAATCTGTTCCCATGTTCCGAAATCAAGCTTGCCTTTTGTAATAGCCACAATGCTTTCTCGTCCCATGATCGTTCTTTTCAGGTGTGCATCAGCGTTATCTTCATAGCCATTATGAGCATACTGAGAATATGGTTTTTCTGGTGCCAATTTTTCCAGCCATTTTTCATAATCTTGGTGAAGCCCAGACTCGTCATCATTGATAAACACACTTGCTGTGATATTCATTGCATTAATTAAAACTAAGCCTTCTTTTATACCACTTTCGTCGACTGCGTTTTGAACTTGTCTTGTGATATTTATTATTCCTCGTCTTGATGGAATATTAAACCATAGCTCCTTTCTAAAACTTTTCATTTTTCCCTCCTAAATTTGAAAATGTTAAAATGATAATGTTGATTTGTTTTTTTTCAATAATTGCGATTTTCATTTTTATTGTATCATTTTATTGAAATATTTTCAAATCATTTGTCAATTTAAAGCAAATATTCTTCTAAAGATGATTTAAAAATTTTGTTTAAATTTTTGCAGAAAACTTTTGAAATTACATGACTTTTTTTGTCAAAATTTTTATAATGTACTTGTAGGGAGGGGAAATGCAAAGATATATTTTTAATGAAACAGTTTATCTTGGTCAAGATGCAAGATTTTGTTTAAAAGATGAACTTAAAAATAGAGGATTTAAAAAGGTTTTGGTTGTCAGTGATGCAACCATCATTAAAAGCAAAGTTTTAGAAAAGGTTACAGCCATTTTAGACGAAACGGGCATAAAATATCAAATTTATAGCGATGTTGTACCTAATCCAACTGTTGAGAATGTCAAAAATGGTCTAAAAATTTTAAATAAAAGTAAAGCGGATGTGATTATAGCGGTAGGCGGAGGAAGTGTAATTGACTGCGCCAAAGCTATTTCTATAATTAAAACCAACAAAGAATTTCGAGATGTGGTAAGTTTGGATGGCACTGCGCCAACTAAGAATAAAGCTTTTCCGCTTATTGCAATGCCTACAACTGCAGGTACAGCAGCGGAGGTTACTATAAATTATGTTATTACCGACACTTTAACTCACAAAAAGATGGTTTGTGTCGACCCTCATGATATTCCAATCATGTCCGTAGTTGATTCAAGTTTAATGCAGACAATGCCGCCTTCTGTTACTGCAAGTACTGGCATGGATGCGCTTACTCATGCTATAGAAAGTTTGATAACTAAGGGAGCTACAGATTTTAGTGATATGTTTGCTCTAGAGTCAATAAAAACAATTGTAAAATACCTCCCAAGAGCATACAAAGATGGAAATGATATTCAGGCGCGAGAAAAGATGGCGTATGCACAGTACATTGTTGGTATGGGATTTAGCAATGTGGGGTTAGGAATAGTTCATTCTATGGCGCATCCGCTTGGCGGTAGATTCAATATTGCCCATGGAGTTGCTAATGCAGTAATTTTACCAACCGTTATGAAGTACAACATAGCCTCTCCATCAAAGCATAAATATAGACTAATCTGTGAGTGTTTTGGGAAAGATACAAAAAAGCTCAGTGATGATGAGTGTGCAAACTTGGCTGTAAGAGAAGTGAAAGCACTTGCGAGAAAACTTAATATTCCAAAAACGATAACCGAACTCGGAGTTCCTAAAGATGCAATAGACATCTTAAGTGAAGACGCATATCACGACATTTGTACAGGAGGCAATCCAAGAGAGACAAGTGTTGAAGATATAAAAAAGCTATATAAATCTTTACTGTAATTTGCTTAATTAAATAAAAGGAGGGTAAAAAATTTATGAAAGCATTGACGGGATTCAGTACAGAAAAGAATGGCTACAAAGCGGGACTAGAGGCAGCCAAAGCGGCTGGGAAATGTACAAGTGCAAAACTTGTATTTGCTTACATGAGTTGTGACTACAAAATTAAAGATGTCATAAAAGGCATCAAAGAAGTCTATGACTGTCCAGTTATAGGCAACACCAGCTTTACTGGTGTAATCATGCCAGAAGGCTACATTGGTGGCGACAAGCCTTTTGTTGGTATCATGGTTTTATGTGATCCTAACATGATCGTTGGCGTTGGATTTGCAGAGCGAAGCAAATTTGCCAGTGCTCAAGAAGCAGGTCAAAGTGCAACAAAAAAAGCGCGTGCTATGACTAAAATGCCTTTGAATATTGCGCCAGATATTATATATATGGCGGCAAGTCCAACAGAAGAGGAGTTCTTTCTCAAAGGCGCGACTAAGGTTGTTGGAAGAATACCACTGTTTGGCGGCTCAGCGGCAGATAATACTATAAGCGGAAAATGGAGTTTGTATTTAGATAACAAAGTGACAAATGAAGGCGTCGCAGTTGCAGTAATCTATATGAATGGCGGCTTTGCAAATGAATTTACAGGCGCGTATAGAGAAACTAAGGATATGGGAATAATTACTAAAACTAGAGGGAAACGAACTTTAGTTGAAATCGATGGAATGCTTGCCGTTAAAAAATATGCAAAGTGGAGAGGTATGAAGCCAAGCGAACTAATGGGTGACAAACTTCTTTCTGCAACGATTACCAGTCCTTTAGGAGTAAAAGATAGATTGGGCGATCTTGTAGCAATAAGGCACCCAATGTTTGCAAATGACGATTATTCTATGAACATTGGCGCCAATTTAGCTGAGGGCACATGTGTAATTCGCATGGAAGCTTCTGTTGATGAGCTAGTAGAATCGGTTGGACAAACTTTAAAAACCTTGAATTCAAAATTGACCAAACCAGCAGTTTGTTACCACTTAGTTCACTGCGGCGGCAGAAGAGCAGGAATTGACAAGCGAATTGGCGAGGTTTATGAGCAAATAAAAGCAAATGTAGGGAATGTTCCATTTATTATGGAGTTCACATTTGGAGAATATGGCTATGTTGACGATGGAAGAAACACTACAGGTGGTTTAATGTTGTCATTTACGGCGTTTACAAAATAAAGGAGGGGAAAATGCTCAATATTATTAATGGGAAAGAAGTCACATCAAGCGATAAAAAAATCATGAAAATAATCAATCCTTATACTGGTCGACTTGTAGATACAGTGCCTTCTTCAACAGAAAAAGACGCACAAAAAGCAATTTCTTATGCTAAAAAAGCACAAAAATCATGGGCTAAAGTGCCAGTTCATGTTAAAGGCGATATTTTAAGAAAATTTATAGCGCTCGTTGAAGAAAACAAACAAGATTTAGCAAAGACTCTTTGCATGGAAACAGGAAAACCTATTGTTCAAGCTATAGCCGAGATTAGAAATATAAAAATTTCTTTTGAAGCGTTTATTGAAAAAGCTAAACATCTCTATGGCAATGTAATACCTGCTGGCAGCGAAGAGGGACAGGAGAATTCTCTTCAATTTACTTTGAGAGAGCCTCTTGGAGTAATGGTTGCCATAATTCCTTTTAATTTCCCTTGCGACCTGTTTGACCAAAAAGTTGCTCCAGCGATCTTGGCAGGAAATACTATAATAGTAAAGCCTCCACATCAAAATCCTTTGACGCTGATAAAGCTTGTCAAGTTGATGCATGAGGCGGGGCTTCCAAATGGTGTAGTTCAAATACTGACAGGGGAAGGCGCTATAGTTGGCAATGCTTTAGCAAGAGATCCTAATGTGCATGGAATAACCTTCACAGGTTCGACACCAGTTGGTAAAACGACATATCTCAACGGGGCATCGCATTTTGCCCATGTGGCTTTGGAGCTTGGAGGTAACGATGCTTTCATCGTGCTTAACGATGCCGATATCGACCTTGCAGTCGAAGAGGTGATATGGGGACGAATGTATAATACTGGACAAGTATGCTGTGCAAGCAAGCGTTTTATTGTTCAAAGAGGAGTATTAAAAGAGTTTGAAGAAAAGGTTGTCGCAAGAGTTAAGAAATTGGTTGTTGGCAATCCTCTTGACAAGAAAACAGAGATCGGCGCACTGATTAATGTTTCGGCTTGTGAAAAAGCAATGAGACAAATCAATCAAATTGTAGAAGAGGGCGGCAGGATTCTATGTGGCGCAGAGTGCAGCGGAGCTGTACTGATGCCAACAGTTATAACCGACATTCCGCCAACTGCTGCTGTAGCACTTGATGAAGAAGTGTTTGCACCAGTTGTAAGCATCATTCCTTGTGACACTGAAGAAGAAGCGCTAAAAATTGCAAATGCGTCTAATTATGGATTATGCGGATGTATTTTTACAAGAGACATGAAAAAAGCATTCAAATTTGCAAATGAGCTTGAATGCGGCGGCGTAGTTATCAATGGCGCAAGTTTTCATCGAAGCTTTGAGATTCCTTTTGGTGGATATAAATTTTCAGGTATTGGTACAGAAGGAGTTATGAGTACATTTGACGAGGTTACTAAGACAAAAACTATCACCTTAAAAAATATATATAAGTAAAAGAGGCATAAAATGCTAAATATACTCTTCAAATTGCTTTTTAAAAAATCCTTTTTTAAAGATATAAATTATGCTGTGAAGCTATTAAATAATAAAAAAATGATAAAAAACATGCAATTTTGCATGTTTTTTTGTGTTTTTAACTAAATTAAGCTAATTTTATTAAATTTTATTTACCATCTATTCATCAAACTTTTAGCTTTGAATTATAAGGTTTTAAGAAAACATTTATTTTAAACTTTTTACAATTTCATAAATTTGTGGAATGTCTTTTACCTTAGAAGTCCTGCCATAGTGACCGCAGCCGTGCGTTTTAATTTCAATAGGAGATAAAAGTTTATTGTATTTCTCAATTTGATTTTGCGTCCATATAGTGTCATCATCGCTAAAGATATGATAGCGATTTTTGACGGCTTTTTTTACATATTCAAATTGATAATCTTTAGGTGTAAATGGCGCAAGGTAGCCAAGCTCTCCATATTCTTTATTTTCATATCCTCCGCCTACAGCAATCAACGCTTTGGCTGGCAATTTATATTTATATAAAAAGTGAATAATGAAATTGGTAGAAAGAGAATGCGCGATTATAACTAAATTTTCATCAAAGATATCTTTATATTGCAATAAAACATCCTCCCATCTTTCAAGAGTTATCTCTTTTAGCAGGGGGAAGTGTGGTATTTGAAAATCTGTAATGGCAAGTTTTTTTAAATTTTCTATCACATTATCAAGCCAACATTCTTCAAGATGACATGACATTCCATGGAGCGCGATAACATGTAACATATTTAAAAATTATTCCTTTTCGTCATTATTTTCGCTGTTATTTAATGAATTTTTGTCATTTTCATAAATTTTTCGAATTTTAGAAAATTTTATGCCTTCTTTTTTACTATTAAAAATTTCCTCATAATTGTTTTTTCTATCGGTTGGTATTAAGTACACATTTCCTTTCTCAATTAAAACCTGGTCATAAGTATTCCTAGCAGGAACATAGATACTATACACAAAAGGGAAGCCATCTTTAGTATATCGCTCCATCAAATGCGCGGTAAATTTTTCAAAATTTTTCTTGATTATTAACATATCTTTGCATTTTGCAATTTGATTTTTGACAAAATATTCTTCTTTTATGTAAGGAATAAACTCTCCTCTATCTTTTATAGGTGAGTTTTCATAATTTTTCTTGCATTTTTGTTTGGTTTGCTCTAAATGTTCTTTCAAGTCATCAATTTTTTCTTGAATTTCTGTTTCAAGATTGCGTTTGACAACTTTCTTGTAAAGTTCAATTTCTTTATCTTTAAATAACTGTGGCGACAAACTAACGCCATATTTTTCCATGCCAAGAAGAGGCCACGCATAACCTCTAGAAATACAATAAAGACTTGCATAAAGAATTGTGTTTGGTATACCTTTTAATTCCATAATTTTACTCCTAATACATATATTATACTTAATTAAATTTATTTGTCAATTAGTGAATTATTATATTTTCAATATTGACTATTTAAGTAAAATATGGTAAACTTAATCTGTTGCAATAGAGGTTAAAAGTGTTAGAGATAAAAAATTTGTCGAAAAGATATAAAAATTCAAATTATTACTCAGTCAAAGATTTAAATATCACCATTAATGATGGTGAAATCTTTGGCTTTTTAGGTAAAAATGGAGCCGGGAAAAGTACTACAATCAAATGTTTAACAGGAATACTGCCATTTGAGGAGGGCAGCATCAAGGTTTGTGGCTACGACATAATGAAAGAGCCTATTAAAGCAAAATTAAATATTGGCTATGTTCCTGATAACCATGCTGTTTATGAAAATTTAACAGGCAAAGAATATGTCAACTACATGGGCAATATTTATCGTGTTCCTAAGGATCAAATAAAATCAAGGCTTGATGAGTTTGCTTCACTTTTTAATATGACAGGCGCCATTGATAGACAAATAAGATCATATTCACACGGAATGAAACAAAAAATCTGTATTATTGCAGCACTCATACATAATCCCAAATTTTGGGTGCTAGATGAGCCGCTCATGGGACTTGATCCACAGAGCACAGCCGAAATAAAGGGCTATATGCTCGAGCATAAGCGCAAAGGAAATTCAGTTTTTTTCTCCTCGCATAATATTGATATGGTTGAAAAACTTTGCGATAGAGTTGCCATAATTAATCATGGACAGCTTATGGAGATCATTGAAGTTGAGAAGTTTGTAAAAGAAAGCCCAGTTTCACTTGAAGAATATTTCTTAAATATGACAAAAGATAATTTAGCACCAGTTATAGAAATATCGCAGCGTAAAAAGCGTTCTTCTAAAGGCGGCAATGAGAAAAAGCTTGCAAAGCAAAATAAAGATAGGGAAGAGGGCATTCAAAAAGAAAACAATTCTTCTTTTGAAGAAGAGGGCGAAGAGATAAAAAATACGCTTATTGAAGATAATCTTCAACAGGAAATTGAAACAGAGAAAATAGAAACAGAGGCAACTCAAGAAGAAACAAAAACAGAGGAAATTAAAAAAGAAACAAAAACAGAAGAAAATTAAGAAAAGAGGACAAGCATAAAGGATGAATCAGTTTTTAACGCTTTTAAAATTGGAATTCACAAGTAGCTCTACGCGTGTTAAAGATGGCGTAAGTGTTTATTCGCGCGTTAAAAAGTATTTGCTGACCACACTTGGCGTGGGTTTGATTGTGCTATTAATTTTATATGCGTTAAACAGTATATTAGATGTTTGTCTTGAAGCAAATCTAAAACAAGAGTTTATTGTCTATTATGTGTTTATTGTTCAGATAGTGCAAGTTCTTTTTGGCCTTAGCTTAACGACCAAAACCTTATATTTCAAAACCGACAGCAATATTTTAAAATTGCCAGTAAGCGGAAAGATGCTATTTTTGGCAAAGATAAGTTATCTATTCATCTATGAATTTTTATTTAACACCGTTTTAACATTGCCAGTTTTCATACTTTTTGGAGTAAAAACAGGCGCATCCGCAATTTTTTATGTGATGCTTTTGCCAAACATTATCTTCCTGCCGATGATTCCTTTTCTGATAGCACTGCTGCTTTCAGTTCCTGCAATGTATTTGTCAAGTTTTTTAAAAAATAAATTTATAGTCATGTTAATCATGTACATAGTTTTTTTGTCACTTGGCTTTTTGATTTATATTTATGCATTGAAATTTATTTTAAATATTTTAAATAGTGGCAATATTTCCGATGTTTTTACAGATACAACTATTTATAATATAAAGCAATTTGCAAATTACCTTGTTTTTCCACTCCTATTTAAAAACAGTCTTTTAAATTATCGTCTTCTGCCTAGCATGGCGATCAATTTTAGTATTGTGCTACTGCTTGGCGGACTCATTTTACTATTTGCAGATAAAATTTATCTAAAGATTATCCTTTCTAATAGCGAAAGAGATATTAAAGCATACAATAATAATGCACAGATAAAGGACAGAAGCATAAATGGAGCGCTCTTCTTTAGAGAGTTTACAACTATTTTCCGTTCGACTAACTATGCTTTCCAATATTTGACTGTTGTAATCACAACTCCGCTTATGGTATATTTTTCAAGCGAGATAGCTTCAAGTATAGGTGTGTCACTCATTGGCGAAGGGGTTTTGCCGGGTATTGTGGTTCTCGTTCTTATCATGTTCTTAAGCATGGGAACTTCATTTGCTGCTACTTCAATTACAAGAGAAGGAGACAATTTCTTCCACACAAAGACCATCCCAGTATCTTACACAAGACAGGTTACAATAAAATTCTTGATGTATTTGATTGTTTCAATCCCTTCAATATTCATCTCATGCCTGGTGCTTGCAATAGCTGGTTTCCTTTCTTATCCAGCGGCACTATTAATTGCGCTTGCGGTAAGTTTAATCGTAAT
>USKO01000021.1 GCA_900555365.1 uncultured Bacillota bacterium | reverse complement strand
GGAATCATGAAGAAATAAACCCCTGCGGCTACAAGAAACATTCCAAATGTAATGATTAATATTTCACGAATAGGCTATCAGGAAGATTCTAATCAATATTATCAATTTAGCGAGTTTAACTTTTCACTTAGAAAATTAAATTCAGTTGACCAAGAAATAACTGTTACAAACAATTACCTCTTGTGGAGCTGGACAAGTCCGAGTGAATATAGTGAAGATTCATCATTTAAACCTTATTCATATTATGTAGTTATAGATGCATTGCTTGAAGAAGACCAGACATCATCAGTTGCTAAGATTTTAGTAGACAGTGAATCTCTTGATTTAAGAGAAATTGCCCAGATTGCAGCAAGCACAAGGTATCAAATTTCTATTATAGCTCTGCCTTCTAGCACAGATTTAAGTATAACTGCAGCAAACAGTGTTTTATTAGATGATTATATATATAAATATGAAACTCCTCTTTCACTAGAAGTTACAGATGGGAAATTGACATTTGACTCAGAAAAATTTGAAGCAACTTCCTTCATGCAAGAGATGATTGACTATTTCAAAGAGGTATCGCCAAGCAGCTCTGGGAAAACCGAACTTTATATATTGTCGGCGAGCAACTCATATACATCTCCGTTTGAATTTTCTGCTACAAGCTTTGCGAATCAAAGGGTTGTGTTGAGATTTACTTCAAGAAATGCTGATGGCGACACTGGGGTATACTATGATGTGACTGTTCCAGCATATCAGCTTTTACCAGAAATTGAAATTTACAACAATGATGCTGACCTTACAACAGTCGGAACCTATTCTTACTTTGATTTGATTGACATATATACTAATAGAAGTGGTCGTGTTATTGCAAGTTCACCTGAAGGAGGAGTCGCGACAATTCTATATACCAACATTTTAAATTCAAACAGAGGACTAAGCGGAGATTATTTGATCTTTAATGATTTTGGACGAAGTATTCCTGCTGGAGAATATTCGGTATCCATATATCAAACAAGCGAAGAAAACAGCAATGCCTATACTATTGATTCTAAATTATCTGATTCTGTTATTATGTATGTAAATACATCTCCTAGCGTAGAGCTTCAAAGGAATAATAGGTCAGCAGGAGAAAGCCAGGGAACTAAGAATTATTATGAGGCGAAAGTGACCAATGTGCCTATATATACTTATGATGAGGACTCTCAAAGTTATACTTTGAAACCTGCAACTGGCTATACAATGCTGATGCGATACAACTATGAAGAAGGTGTACGATACTACTCAAATGATCAATACTTAGAATTTGATATCAGATATATTTCTGGAGAGTGGAAAATTTATTATAACAATGCAGAGATTGAAGATATCATTCACGACTCTAGCGAAGAAGGCTTTGTGATAAACTTCACCAATCTTCGTGATAATATGCCTGATAATTCTCTGAAAGCCAATACAAGTATTAGGGTAGATTTATATGCCTATACTAGTGATAGTGGGAATTTGATTGAAAGACCAAATCTTGACGAAGAGACAGAACAAGTGCTATATTCTTCACTAAATGGGAAAAGCGCATCAATAAATCTCACTTTCCTAGACTTATCAGCGCAAATGATAAGGTTTGAAGAGGGAGAGCTTGGTATTACATTTGATTCACAGCAAAACAGTCAAGATTCAATACTTGTTAAATACTTTACTCCAGGAGAAGGAGAGCAAAATAGAACTATAGCAATCGCTGAATCTGCAACGGTGTATATAGATTTTGAAAATGGCGGCTCATATGACTATATTGTTCTTTCAATAAATGGAACAATTTCTTCAAATACCATGCGAGTCGAAAGCCAGTCGTATGCAATTGCTAATAGTTATAAGCTAAACACGCCAACGCTTTCAACCTCTCAAAACAATTTGTATGTTGCTCTTACAATGAATGATATAAACAACTTTACTAACTTAAAATATATGCTAGGAAATGATGTTACACTAGAGAACGGAGAAGGGTATTATTATTCTAGCGAAAGAATTACCGGCACATACTTGCTATACAATGTTGGATCAAACTTAGAGCGATATCCTAGCGAAATAGATGCAAGCCAGTTCTATGTGTTCTTGCTTGGCAATTCTGGTGTATTCAGCATAGCGCAGCCTGAAGAAGGTCAAAATGTGGGAGGCGCTGATAATATCTTGACCTTTGTCGGAACTGACGGAAGCGATCGACCTGTATTTTCATCGCAAGTAGCTTCAATTAATGCAAAAATGCTTGCAACTATTCAAGAAGATCCTTTTATAGCAAACGGAGGAGTATCTTGGGAGGTGGCAGAAGAAGAAATGCTTCAAGATGGTGCCCTTGTCATATATCAAGTTGATATATCCTATTACGATCTTGTAATGGAGGGAACTAACAACGAGTATCAATTCAAATATACAGATACCTACTATACAACAGCATTGAGCATAGATCAATCTTATATTGAAGACACATATCAGTACTATATAATTTCTGTTACTGCTTTGGCAGGAGTGCAAAGTGACATTATATCAAGTGGTACTATAACAACTATTGAGGGAGAATATTATAACATTGCTGGTGCAGTTTCTTATAGTGATGGTAGCCAAGTTTTAAGAGGACAAAAATTGTCAGCAGGGGACAGTGCTACTAATAACTTTGTTACTAGAACTACAGCTCCAACTCTTCTGTCAGGTATGTCTGGAATCAGCACAGGTTCAATAGAATTTTACATAAGTGCAAATGTTTATAACAATAATCCTTCCGATACCACTACAAATATTGATGAAGAGAAGAGCGAGAGTGCTCAAGAACGAATATCGATACTTGCTAGCTACTCACAAAATGGACATGATTATGAAATAGATCTTCGCGGACAGTTCATCTTTGAAGTGGATACTTCAGCTGCTGCGACTGGGCTTATTAAAGTTACATTCTTACTAGAAGAAGGACAGCTAAACATTTCAAACAGCTTTAATATTGAAATTCGAAATTATATAGACAGCAAAGCCGTTTCACTTTTAATGTCAAATCCACTTGTGATTGAGAATGTATTAAAATTACCTTCACTTTCAGAGGAATACTACCAAGTTGTTCTTGCACAAGATGAATATGGAATCTATTATACATATATTGATTTTACAAATTACTTTAATAATGTATCAATTTTAGGAGATAGAAGTCCATATGCGATTAAGATTACTTCAAATAGCATTAACTCACAAGCATCAAGCGAAGTGCTAATCACAAACGAAAGCGAGAGCAAGATGTTTAAATTACTAGAAGAATACACATCAATTACCTTGCAAGCAATAGATAATCAAGCTGAGACAGAGGCAAACAGAAAACTTCTTTTAAATAGTGATATAAAGACATTTGAAATTGCAGCCACATCGGTTGGCACGGTAGAGGACCGCTGGATTGATATATCTTGGGATGAAGATCGAAGTATGTTTACTTGGCAGTGGGATGAACAGCATGAAGAGTCAAACAACGACTCATATCAATATTATGTTACTATTAACATTGGCGGAGATGTCACAAGAGAGGTTGTCACAAATAATTATTATATGCCTGCCCAAGGCGGACAAAATATCATAATTTTAAGTTTCTCAATTAGAGCTAGACAATTAGGTCAAACGGACAATGATACCATCTATATCTTTAGCGAAACGCTGTCCTATGAGCTTGATGGAGGTCAAATTTCATACTCACTCTTCAGTAGCGGCAGAGGAACAGAGGAAAGTCCATATTTAATTTCAAATGCTGAGCAGTTCCTTGAAATTTATAAGCGAAATGTTGAAGGATCACAGATATACTATAGATTGACACAAGATATCGAACTTGGCGAAAACTTCCTAATTTCATTAGCGGCCGGAGAAATTGACTTTAGAGCGCAGACGCTCTACGGTAATATTGATGGACAAGGACATACATTGACATTAAATGCAAATAGTTTCCTTGAAACTGCAAACACCTATGATGCAAGCTCTATCTTCAATAACGGCATATTTAACAATTATTTTGCTTTATTTGAAAGTATAGATAGCAGTGCAAGCATTTCAGATTTAAATGTCGAGCTAAGCATTGACATCACTAATTTAGATGGAACAAATTTATTGATCACTTCGCTATCACTTTATAACTATGGACACATCGAAAATGTTACTGTAAATGCTACTACTATCAACAATTTATCTGGAAGCACAACAAGCATTCAAAACGCTGCCTTTATAAGCGGAATTGTTTCAGTGAATTATGGGACGATATCGAATTGCGTCAATAATGCAAGCTTTAATTTCCAAATGAGACAGAATTTAAATATAAGGTTTGCGTATAGTGCAATTACATCATTCAACGACAGAAGCTTGCAGTCAAGTGGCGTTATCGAAAATTGTTTCAACAATGGAGATGTTTCGCTTAGAGTTGCATCACAAAACAATATTTCATATCTGTCTGGTATAACCATCGTTAACAGCGGAACTATAAGACGAAGTGGAAATGACGGCAACTTTGATGTCACAGCTTTAAGCAGCGGAATTAGTTTTACAACCTATCAAACTGGAATTACATATTTAAATAGTTATGGAAATATTGAATATTGTTATAACAATGGACAGCTATTAAAGAGTGCGTCAAATGGTACAATTCATAGGGCAGGAATTGCAATCACTTTAACAGGAGGAACCATCAATTATCTTGCCGACACTAGTGGCTATGCATTAATCGTTACTGTGAGAGGAGCAGTAACTGATAATGGAATAAATTATGCTGTGGCCAATTCCGGAACTTCAACTCAGATTCAAACTCAAACTTTGAGAGAACAAACTCCTATTGATGCAGGAGATGGGTATCAGTTTGAAATTATATCTGTTGAAGGGGGCTTTAAAGCACAAATCATTTAATAAAAAAAGAATATAGAAAAATCTATATTCTTTTTTTTAGCATATTATTTTAAAAATAATAATTGGACAATAAATTTATTATAAAAATAAAAATTATCTAGATTTTAAGTTTGCCAATAAAAACAGTCGATTTTATAGTTTCATCTGCGAGCATTTTGGTAATAAGTGCCGATTAGCACGAATAAACATATCTTATGAAAAAAATCATGATTTTTTTATGTCTTTTAATCCTTGTTTTGCCTATTTGCATAAGTCCAAATCTGCAAACTGATGGAGAGCAAATAGCTGCCGAAGACTATATATTGTTATCTTTAGATGTATCTAATGCTCCAGTTCAGGCTATTCAATTTTCAGTTTCAAATCAATTATTTGACAAATGTAATGCTTCAGCAAGCGAAAAAACGCAGTTTATTGATAGTTTACTTGAAAAGGTTGATATGATTAGGACAGAGTTTTTGTTAAACTTGACACTAAAGTATCTTCAAAATCCTATTCCACAGTACAAGATAAATGACGGCGTTATCTTAAGCAGCGTGGTTTATAACAGTGAGCTATCTTTAGTTGGATTTAGAATAATTTATCAGTCACGAGCAGCATTTAATTATTACAATTCTTCATCATCAAAAAGTGAAAAACCGGCTGACAATGGGAATATTTTTATCAAAAAATATACCACAAACAGTCTATTTCCATTTTGCAGTGAAGTGAATATGGGAGGAGGCCAAAAAATAACGGTTGGAGAGCGTTACAAAAATTTCTTTACAAGCGCGGCGACTGGCAAAGATTATTATCAAGACCTCTGTGATTTTTATAGTCCAACATATGTTTATGATTATGTGGTAAGAGGAGATGATCTTCACTCTGATGCGAAGTATATTGTAAAAGACGGAAACTGTAATCATCATATTTGGCTAGTAAGTGAAAACGACTTACAAAATAAGCCCAATATATCTTTGTCGATAACTATAATTAACAAAGGATGGTGGTTTTTAATGGCACTTTTGCTTGCTCTTGGCGCACTATTAATTTGTCTTATAGTTATCTATAGATTACAAATAAAGACCTTTTGCATCAAAATAGCCTCAAAAATTAGAAAAAATGCGAGATCAAAATAAAAATTTACAATTTAAAATCAAATAATTTAGATTAAAAAATTGATTATTAAATTAAAATTGTTATAATAATTATAACAAAGTATTCCATTTTCTAATAAAATGTAAATATTGCATAGGAGGAAAAATGCAAAAGATTATTACAAGTGAATCTGTAAATATTGGCCATCCAGATAAAACCTGTGACTTTATTGCAGATTCTTTTTTAGATAACGCGCTCATGCAAGACGAAAACAGCCAGATGGCGGTTGAGTGCGCTATAAAAAACAACAAACTTTTCATCTATGGTGAAGCTACAACCAAAGCAAATATAGATTATGACAAGATTGCGCGTGACGCTTTAAAAATGATAGGCTATAATAGCGATGATTTTGTCATAATAAAAGAGCTAAGCCGTCAAAGTCCAGATATTTCAAATGCAGTTGTCAAAGACACACTCAGAGCAAACGATCAAGGAATGGTCTATGGCTATGCTTGTCGTGATACAAAACAGCTTATGCCGCTGCCTATTATGATTGCTCACAAACTGATGATGCAATATGAAACATTCAGAAAAAAATCAAAAAACTATTTCTCAGATGCCAAATGCCAAGTCTCAGTTGTATATGAGGATGACAGGCCAAAGGAGATTGCCACTATTTTAATTTCAGTATCTCATTCTAAAGAGCTTTCTCATGAAAAGATTGCAAAAGATATAAAAAATAAGGTAATAGATAAAGTTCTGAAAGAATATAAAAATGTAAGCATAAAAAATATCGAATATATCATAAATCCAAGTGGAAAGTTTACAATTTGGGGGAGCTACGGTGACAGCGGCTGTGTAGGGCGAAAGATTGTAGTAGATAGCTATGGCGGCGTTGGCAAGGTGGGCGGCGGATGCTTTAGCTCTAAAAATGCCACAAAAGTCGACAGGAGCGGAGCTTATTACGCTCGCTATGTGGCTAAAAACATCGTGCATTATAATCTAGCAGATAGATGTGAAATAGAGGTATCCTATGGAATCGGCCTTGCAAATCCGCTTAGCATCAATATTGAATGTTTTGGAAGTGAAAAAGTTGCGATAGAAGAGGTATATAAATTTGTTCAAAACAACTTTGATTTCAGCCCACAAAATATAATTGATGAACTTGGGTTATTAAAACCGATATATAAAAATACGGCTTGCTATGGACATTTTGGCAGAGAAGAATTTCCATGGGAACAAATCAAAAAGATTAATATTTAAAAAATTCAAAGCTCATAATATTGAGCTTTTTTAATTACACTGATTTAATTGAAACAATTTAAAATTCAATCACATTAAATTAAATGTTTAAAAAATAAAGCAAAAAAACAAATTATTAATATAATTTGTTAATAAATTTTTTAAAAATTAAAAAATAAATTAATGTTTGCAGCCATGATAGTTGAATTTTATTGGAATATGTGTTAAAATATTCTTTCGTAAAAGAGTAGAGGATAGACTATGGAAAACAAGAATATAAGAAATATAGCAATAATTGCCCATGTAGATCATGGAAAGACTTCGCTTGTCAATGAGCTTTTAAAACAAGGAAGTGTTTTTCGTGACAATCAAGTTATTGAAGACAGAGTGATGGACTCAAATGCCTTAGAGCGAGAGAGAGGAATTACAATTTTATCAAAAAATTGTTCCTGCGTTTATGATGGAGTAAAAATAAATATCATTGACACTCCTGGACACGCTGATTTTGGTGGCGAGGTTGAAAGAGTTCTCAAAATGGTCGACGGCGTACTTCTTGTTGTCGATGCTTTTGAAGGACCTATGCCTCAGACGAGATTTGTTCTTGAGAGAGCACTTTCATTATCACTAAAAGTCATAGTTGTAATCAATAAGATTGACAGGCCTGACGCAAGAATTAATGAAGTTATTGATGAAGTTCTTGAACTATTCTTAGAGCTTGATGCAAATGATGAGCAGCTTTCATCACCATTTATCTTTGCATCGGCAAGAAAAGGTATGGCAAGTGAAGATAAAGATGTCGTAGGAACAGATATGACGCCACTTTTTAAAAAGATAATTGACTACATTCCAGCTCCAAGTGGAGATGAAAAAGCTGGCTTAAGAATGCTTGTTTCCTCTGCCGAGCACAATGACTATGTCGGAAAGCTTGCAGTTGGCAAGATTGCAGATGGCAGCATTAGTGTTGGGCAAAGCGTAACACTTTGCAACTATCATGATGAAAACAAAAAGATAAAATCAAAGGTTGTAAGTTTGTTTGTATTTGACGGCCTTAAGAAAACGCCGGTTGAGAGTGCAAGCGTAGGCGAAATTGTCTGCGTTGCTGGCCTTGAAAATGTGCAAATAGGAGATACCATTTGTGATAACAGTAATGTAAATCCTATAGAATTTGTCAAGATTGCAGAGCCTAGCGTGGAGATGACATTTATGGTCAATGATAGTCCTTTTGCAGGCAAGGAAGGCAAGTTTGTCACATCACGACATTTAAGAGACAGACTTTACAAAGAGGCTGTCAAAGATTTATCGCTTAGAGTAAGTGATGGACAGAGCGCTGATCAATTTAAGGTTTGCGGAAGAGGAGAGATGCACCTATCAATCTTGATTGAAAATATGCGACGAGATGGGTATGAATTTCAAGTGTCAATGCCTAAGGTTTTAATCAAGGAGATTGACGGAGTAAAGTGTGAACCTATTGACAGGCTCTATCTAGATGTTCCTGAAGACAGTGTTGGAACTGTAATGCAAAAAATGGGAATTAGAAAGGGCGAACTTGTCCAAATGACACCTCATGGCAGCAGAATGCGTATGGAATTTTTAATTCCTTCACGCGGTCTCTTTGGTTTTAAAAGCGAACTTTTGACAGATACAAAGGGAGAGGGAGTAATCAATTCTATCTTCTACGATTATGAGCCATGGAAGGGAGAAATAAAGCGTAGAGAATATGGCTCGCTCATTGCTCATGAAAGCGGCGAGGCAATTGTTTATGGACTATACAATGCGCAGGAGCGCGGTGATCTATTCATAGAACCTGGCACACCAGTCTATGGCGGAATGGTCGTTGGTCAAAATCCGAAGGGAGATGACATAGTTGTCAATGTCTGCAAAAGAAAACATCTTTCAAATTGCAGA
>USKO01000020.1 GCA_900555365.1 uncultured Bacillota bacterium | reverse complement strand
ATCGTTATCTTAAATTTACTAAATAAAAAAACAAGTTAAAAACTTGTTTTTTTAATTATTATCTACTAATTTCATCTTCTGATATCTTATGAAGAGTATTTAATCTTTGTGGCCCAAAACCATATTTATAAAGAAGTTTTTCTGCCTTTCTCTTGATTTCAAGATTTTCAAATGGAATATTTTCTATTTCATAGACATTACCATCCTCATAAAGCTCTAAGGCTGTCACGAAAAAACCTAAAATTTCTTTACCCTCTTTAGTTGCAAGTAGTTTCTTAACATCTTTATACCAATTATCAAGCTGATGGCTGTCAATAAAAGTTTTGCCGAAGTTATAGTAAAAAACGATGTCAGTTTCCATAATTATTCTAGAGACTTTTTGGCCTCTCGCTCCTTTCTTTTATAATAATCTTCAATGGCATTTTTAATTGCCTCTTCAGCAAGAAGAGCAGAGTATTGACGATCTTGTGGAATGTCACCCATCTCTTCAAGTATGTCAATATTTGTCAAAGACAACGCCTCTTCTAAAGTCCTTCCAATAAGCATTTCACATGCTTTGTCACTAGCAACTATAGTGCAGACACCGCCAAATGCCTTAAACTTACAGCTTGAAATAATTCCGCCTTCATCTATAAGCATATATATTTTGACAAGGTCGCCGCAGTCCTCATCACCTGCTTTGCCGCTACCATTTGCCCCTCTAAGTCCACCAGCAAATCTAGGGCTGGCAAATCTTTCTAATATTTTATTACTATACATGATTATTTCCTCCCTGCTTTTGTTAGTGCTGAAATTGATCTTAATTTTGCTACTGATTTTTCGATAGCCTCAACTGCATAATCAATATCACTTCTGCTTATATTCTTACCAAAAGATATTCTTATTGATGACTGAACTGCATTGCCATCAAGTCCCATGGCTTTAAGCACATGTGACTGCTCATTTGAGCCTGAAGTGCATGCTGAGGCAATGGAAACAGCAACGCCCTCCATATCAAGCAGCATGAGTAGTGACTCGTTGTCAACCATTTCAAAAGTAACATTTAAAATATTATTAATTTTTTGCTGTGGATGGCCATTAATTGAAATATATTCTATTTTTTCATTGAGATTTTTAATAAAATACTCTCTTATGCTTCTAAGTTTCTGTTGATTGATACTCATATCTCTGACAGCTACTTCAACCGCTTTCCCAAAGCCAGCAACTGCAGGAACATTCACCGTTCCTCCTCTCTTCTCACGCTCTTGACTGCCACCAACAATCATAGGCTCGATTCTTATACCATTTTTAAGATATAAGCAGCCTACTCCCTTTGGTCCATAGATTTTATGAGCAGAAATTGTAAGCGCATCTATTTCCATATCTTGAACATCTATCTTAATATTGCCAATGGCTTGCACTGCATCAGTATGGAAGATTATACCATAATCATGTGCAATCTTAGCAATTGCCTTGATGTTTTGAATGGTTCCAACTTCATTGTTAACCGCAATTATAGAAATAAGAGTTGTATCCTTTCTAATAGCATGAAGAAGCTCAACCAAGTTTACAAGACCATTTTTGTCTACTGGCAGATAAGTGACCTCGAAGCCTTCTTCTTCAAGTTGTTTGCAGCTATCTAAAATTGCATGATGCTCAATCGCGCTTGTGATGATGTGTTTTCCTTTGTTTGAATAAGCATGAGCGATCCCTTTGATTGCCCAGTTGTCTGCCTCTGTTCCACCTGATGTAAAATATATTTCATTACTTTTGCTTGCATTAATTGCATTTGCAATACGGTCTCTTGCTCTATCTACTATTGCACTTGCCTCTCTTCCAAAGCTATGCACCGAGTTACTGTTGCCATAAATAGAGTTAAAGCATGGCAGCATTTCTGCTAACACTTCGCTAGATACAAATGTTGTTGAAGCATTATCAAGATAAACTTTTCTAATCATTTTTGCACTCCTTTATGACTAAATTTTATCACTAAACACATCTAAAGTCAATATATATTTTATAATAAAAATTTGTCATTTTTGTTAAAAGATCACTGTTTTTCCCATTTTTATGTAAATTTAGCCGAAATATCTTTTAAAACAATAGATATTTTTGTTATGCTGGTTTAAATCTAGCTTGTTGCACTGGCGGTCAATGTGGCGCTTTTTAAAGCGCCTCTCTGTGCAAACGCACAAAAAAATTCTCAAAACAAGTTTTGAGAATTTTCCTGACCGCCATTTATAGATACTTTTTTACAGCCTCAACACATTCATGTTGCATCCATACACCTACATGCTTTTCTTTTGCTATGCCATCTTTAAAAATTAAAAGCGTTGGAATAGACATTACGCCAAATGTTCGAGCAAGGTCTTCATTTTTATCTACATCGACCTTAATGATTTTCGCTTTTCCATCAAGCTCTTTGTCAATATCCTCAAGAATCTGCGCCATCATACGACATGGCCCACACCAAGTGGCAAAAAAGTCAACAAGCACAACTCCTTCTTTAGTTTCTTGTACAAAATCTTTTTGTTCTATTTCTTTCATAATTCCTCCCTTTAAAATAAATACTTTGATGATTTTTATTTTTTAAATTGATTTTCGCAGCTGAAACAAAATTGTTAAAATAATCATTTAAGCCTCGCACAAATATCTTGTACTTGGTTTAGCTTCCTATAATAAAGTTTACCACATAACTTGCAATTATGCAAGCGCATGCCATAGGATAATAACTTATACTGCCAATTTTTCCATCAGTTTTCAAAGGTTTGCTTGGACAATATACAACATCATGTCTTTTAATGCCACGCAATTTTAAGTTTTTTCGAAGAACTTTTGCAAGACCATCATCATGTGTTTTGTAGATGTCTTCAACAATGAATTTTGGACTATCGATACGATTGCCCGCGCCCATTGCTGACACAATCTTGATGCCCTTTTCAATGCAATAACAAATTAGTTCAATCTTGTCACTCACAATATCAATGGCATCAACTACTATATCAAAATTTTGGATATATCGCTCTATATTGTCCTTAGTCAGTTTAACATTTATGGCATCAATCTTCGCTTTTTCATTAATTTTATGCAAATATTCCCTTAAAGCGTCCACTTTAACTAGGCCAATAGTGTCAATAAATGCCTGCGCTTGTCTATTTAAATTTGACGATTCAACCTTGTCAAAATCAAAAATTGTCAAATTCTCGACTCCACTTCGAACGAGCAAAACAGCTAAGTTGCCACCAACGCCTCCTGCGCCAACTATCGCAATTTTAGCTCTCTTTATCTTATCTATGTTTTCCTTTCCTATCAAAAGTTCGGTTCTTGAATTATCCATTAAATTTACCTTTAAATGTTAATTTTTAAATTTAAAATTTATAATTTAAGCGACAATGCGACTTGATTATAGAATAAATTTCTTTAAATCAAACTTCTTTTTTGTTTCTTTAAAGGCATTTTGAACATAATTTTTGTCTATGTTTACCTTTGTCAGTGGCATTTGATTTGACGCATTGAAAGATATATCTTCAAGCAGACTTTCCATAATTGTATGAAGTCTTCGAGCGCCAATATTCTCGCTTGTTTCATTTTCAGTGGCTGCCATTTCAGCGATCTCATCAAGTGCATCATCAGTAAAGTGCAGATCAATGTTGTCCACCTTTAAAATGCTTGCATATTGAAGAGTAACTGAATTTTTTGGCTCTGACAAAATTCTTTTAAAGTCATCTTTTGTCAAATTGTCAAGATCAACTCTTATTGGGAAACGGCCTTGAAGCTCTGGTATCATATCTTCAATATTTGATACATGGAAAGCGCCTGATGCAATAAACAATATGAAATCTGTTTTAACATTTCCATATTTTGTAGCAACAGTGCTACCTTCAACAATAGGCAGGATATCTCTTTGAACACCTTCTCTTGAAACATCTTGATTGTTTGAACCGCCACTCTTTCCTATGATCTTGTCAATTTCATCGATGAAGATAATGCCCTCTTCCTCGGTACGCCTAATTGCCTCAGCGTAAACATTATCCTTATCAATAATCTTGTCACATTCTTCATTTGTCAAAATTTCGCGCGCTCTTGCCACAGTCATCTTTCTCTTCTTGTGCTTTTGTGGAAGAAGACCATCAAACATAGAGCCGAGGCTAATCTCTGGACCGCCTATTGCCACCATAGGTTTTGGCGTGTCTGCAACAAGCACATCAATGTTTTCATTTTCAAGTTTTCCTGCTCTCAGCTCTTCAGTGACGATCGTTTTATCAACGCTCTGGTCACTTGCTCGTCTCGTATCGCAAATTGCATCGATAAGTTTGTTTTCGACAATAGGGCTAACTTTAGACTCCATTTCATGAGCCTTTTCATCTTTGACCATTCGCACTGCTACTTCAACAAGGTCGCGGATCATGCTTTCAACATCCCTTCCCACATAGCCAACTTCAGTGTATTTTGTAGCCTCAATCTTAATAAATGGTGCTTTAACAAGTTTTGCAAGTCTTCTTGCAATTTCTGTTTTGCCTACACCAGTAGGACCACGCATAATGATATTCTTTGGAGTTATCTCCTCTCTAAGCTCTTTTGGCAGCTGGCTTCTTCTATAACGATTTCTTAGCGCAATCGCAACTGCTCTTTTGGCCTTTGCTTGTCCAATAATATATTTATCAAGTTCTTCAACTATCTGTCTTGGTGTTAAATCCATAATTAAACCTCCTCAACTGTAATATGATCATTTGTGAATACACAAATTTGCCCTGCAATTTCAAGTGCTTTTTGGCAAATTTCCTTTGCAGAGAGATTTGTGTTCTGTTTTAAAGCCTTAGCTGCAGCAAGAGCATAGTTGCCGCCACTGCCTATAGCGCAAACATCGTCGTCAGGCTCAATTACTTCACCCGTGCCGCTGACAATCAAAAGCTGATTTTTGTCTGCAACTATCATCATTGCGTTAAGTTGCCTTGAAGCTTTATCTTCACGCCATGTACCTGCCAGTTCTACAGCACTTCTCATCAAGTTGCCTGAAAATTTGTTGAGCATATTTTCAAATCGCTCGCATAATGAAAAAGCGTCGGCTACAGAGCCAGCAAAGCCAATTACAACTTTATCCTCATATATTCTTCGGACTTTATGCGCGTTTGATTTGAAGATTACGCTTTCGCTCATGGTAACTTGTCCATCGCCTGCAATAGCTATTTTGCCATCGCGTTTAACGCCGCAAATTGTTGTCCCTCTAAAAATGCTTTCCATAAAAATATTCCTCCTTAAATCTAGCAAGACTGCTTGATGATTTTTCAAAAATTTTGTCAATTATATCATGTTCATCAAAAGTCCGCTGTCCTTTCATTATATCATATTCTTTAATATTTTCATTTAATTTTAACGGTTTTTTACAAAGAATTTTATTATTTATATCTCCAATAAGGCTGTTTGAAGGGAATTTGATGAAATCAAAATCGTTCAAATATCGAAAAACCTCTCTTGCAACAAAGTGACCACTTGCTATACATTTCTCATAACCACTTATTCCAAGGATAGAACCAGCAAAAAACAAATTTTCATCAACCTGGCTTTGACAAAAATCATTGATGACATATTTGGGCTTTATTTGAACACAATCTATTTGATCGGATGCCCTTTCCAAGATTGCCTCTTCAAAACCTGGAAGAGAACGAAAAATTTCTTCTTGCGAGAAGTATTCAAGCTTAGACCCAAAATCGCAAAGTTTATAAAGGTCGCCCTCTTTTTTTATTCTTATAGCCGCATAGGGTTTTTCAAGATTTTCTATATAAATTGGCATCATGGCGTAGTTTTTTAATGCATCTTTATTTTGACAGACAAGCTCTTCCATAGTGTGATCTCTAAGCTTAAAATTGCCTTTCATAAGATGAGAATTTATCGCTTTCACTATGTGATTAATAAAACTTATATATTCTTGATAAGAAAGCGGAAGTATAAAATTTTCTTCATCTTTGATGTAAAATCTAGATGTGTTGACATTGCTAAGCAATGGCTCAATATTCTTATAATTTACACATTTCATAGAGCCAAATTTCTTTAATAGTAGCTGATACATTCCCTTATCACTGCTGCTGCCACTTGCTACGATATTTATCTCTTTCGGATTTAATTCATTTATTGAAATATTAAAATACTCAATGTTTTTGTTGTTTTTAAGCTTTTCTTTACCAATTGTTAAAATTTCGCCTGCCTTGCAACCTTTAAAATCTTGTCTTTCTAAAGACTGCTCTATTTTTATAAGCGGACTACATAGAAGTGCAAGCTCTTTTTTCAAAAGGCTGCTATATAATTCTTCTTGCAAGGACAATGTTTTACTATCTTCGCACTTTTTGCAGGCGCACTTATGTCCTTCTCCGCCATCAAAAACATGGACTTTAATTCCAAGACTCGCTAAAAATAAAGCACACTCCATACCAGCAAAACCGCAACCTATTACATTTACAAAAGTAGTATTCTTCATTTTTCTCCTTTTGCAAGACTTTACTTGTATTTATGACATTTGAAACTTAAAAAAGCGTCAAAAGCCTATTTAAATTATACACTAACAGTATATATTTCTCAAAATAAAGTTTGATATAACTTTTAAAAAGATTTTGTTTTTATGTCAAAATACTATTTTGTAAAAAATCCTCCTTTAAGGAGGACTTAGCTTTTTAAATAGATATTTTTCATATTTAAATTAAAATGCCAAAGCAGCTCTATCAAATGATATTATTCCTGCGGGATATAATCCCCTTCGCCATTTGAACATTTAATCTTTTTGCCTTTCATGATCAATGGGCTTGAACATTTTGGACACTTCTGTCCAGTTGTTATATCCCAGCTCATAAATTTACAGTCTGGATAGCGAGAGCATGCATAAAAGATTTTGCCTTTTTTGCTTCGTCGCTCTACCATCTCTGCGCCGCACTGCGGACATATGCCAACCTTTTTCTCTTCTTTGACAATAGGCTTTGTATTTTTGCATTTTGGGAAGTTTGAACAAGCCAAAAATTCGCCGTAGCGACCAGATCTTATCACCATCCTGCCGCCACATTTCTCACAGATTTCATCAGTCTCTTTTGGTGGCTCTTTCATAGTTTCCTGGCTTTGACCTGCTTTGTCTAGCAAGTTTTCAAAACCGCTATAGAAGCTTGATACAACATTGTGCCAATCTTCATCTTTATGAGCGATATCATCAAGTCTCTGCTCCATATGCGCAGTAAATTTCACATTTATTACGCCGCTAAAGAATTTTTCGAGATATTGAGTGATTTTTTCGCCAAGCGGTGTAGGATAGAGATATTTCCCTTCTTTCTGAGTATACTTTCGACTTGCAAGCACTGTGATTGTTGCAGCATATGTTGCAGGTCTGCCTATGCCCTTTTCTTCCATCGCTTTAACTAAAGTCGCTTCGCTATAGCGAGTTGGAGGCTTAGTGAATTTTTGCTCAGGTTCCAACTTTTCACAAGGCAAACTTTCGCCTTCTTCAAGTTTTGGAAGCTTTCCTGCCATGCCTTCCTTCTTATCATCTTCGACAAATTCTTTATAAACACTTGTATAGCCAGGAAATTCCATTGTCTTTCCATTTACCTTAAAGCCGTAGCCCGCGCAATCAAAGTTTACAGCTACATTGGAATATTCCGCATCGCTCATTTGACTTGCCAAAAAGCGTTCATAAATAAGCTTATATAGTCTATAGTTATCACTCGAAAGTGTCTCTTTAGCTTTGGCTGGAGTGATAGACATAGTAATAGGCCTAATTGCTTCATGCGCATCTTGAGCATTGTCTTTCGTGTGGTATATGTTTGGTTCTGCAGGTACAAACTCCTCGCCATATTGCTCTTTGATGAATTCTCGGCAAGCATTTTGTGCGTCTTGCGAAACTCTGACAGAGTCGGTTCGGATATATGTAATTAAAGCTATTTTCCCTTCGCCTGCAATTTCAACTCCTTCATATAGTTGCTGAGCCGCCGCGCTAGTTCTGGTCAAGGTCATGCCAAGTTTGTTGAGAGCATCCTGCTGCATACTGCTTGTGGTGAAAGGTGCAGGAGCATGCGACTTTGTCCTTGACTTTTTGATCTCTGTGACGATAAAATCTTTTCCTTTGATTTTATCAAGCATTGCGTCAACTTCTTCTTTATTTTTTGGAACAAACTTTTTCTTGTTAAAAGTTGCCAAGCTTGCTTTGATTTGATGCTTATCTTTTTTAAGTAGAGCATTAACCGTCCAATATTCCTCTGGCACAAAAGCTCTAATTTCACGCTCTCTATCTACTACAAGCTTGAGCGCTACAGACTGCACCCTACCGGCAGAAAGTTTTGGAGCAATCTTTTTACAAAGAATTGGTGATAGCTTATATCCAACAAGCCTATCAAGTATTCTACGAGCCTGCTGCGCATTTACTAGTTTTAAATCAATCTTTCTTGGATGAAGCAGAGCGTCTTGTACTGCTTTCTTTGAAATTTCATTGAATTCTATACGACAATTTTTGTTTGGATCAAATCCTAAAATATTTGCAACATGCCAAGCAATCGCTTCCCCCTCTCGATCGGGGTCGGATGCTATAAAAACCTCGTCTGCATTTTGAGCTTTCTTTTTCAGCTCCTCAATAAGTTCTTTCTTTTCGGGTACATTTTCATATTTTGGAGCAAAGTTATTGTTTATATCTATTGCTAAACCTTTCTGTGGTAGATCACGAATATGACCTTTTGTTGCAAAGATTTCATAGCCTGGTCCTAAATATTTCTTGAGCGCCTCTCTTTTAAAAGGCGATTCTATAACTACTAACTTCAAAATTCCCTCCAATTAGTTTAAAATAACAAAGCCTCCTGGCAACCTACTTATTATTCCACGAATTTCCAAAGTTGTCAAATAACTGTTGAAAATATTTATGCTCATATTGCAATTTTTTGCCAAATATTCCAAATCTTTCATGCCGTCTTTAAGAAGCAAGACAATTTTTTGCTCCTCTTGTGTGAGTTCTTCTTTTTTGGCTTCCTTGCTACCTTTTAGCACTTTTTTATCAAAATCTTTTAGAATATCATATGGACTTGTCACGCACATACCCTGCCCAGTCTTAATTATTTCATTGGTAAGTTCGCTCAAGCTGCTGTCGATGTTCCCAGGAACAGAATAAAGATTTTTG
>USKO01000019.1 GCA_900555365.1 uncultured Bacillota bacterium | reverse complement strand
ATTTTGAAAAAGACGGAGGGAAAGACGTTGATCTTTGTTACTCATGAAGAAAAAGAAGCAGTTTGGTTAAAGGCTGACAGAACAGTAGATATATTGACGAAATATTAAAATTAATGAAAGTAAAAATAGAGCCATTTGTAGCTACTATTCTTTATGCAGGTCTATCAAGTGATACAAATTCTTTTGTTAACGGAAATACAAATTCAGCCTCATTTATGCATGGCTATGAGCTTTCAAAATTAAATGCCGACTTAATCGGTGTTAACCAAAAACTCTATAGAACAAAGACACTAGTAGAAATTGACTTCAAAAAATATTTGTATGCAAACTATAAAGTCAAAGAAGATATCGCTTATTGTGTAATCGACTACAAAACTATAAAATCTTTAAAAGGCGAAAAAGTTAATTGCAGTGGCTTTAGTACTGATTTAATATCTATTGAGAATATCAATTATAGTTTTTCAATAACAGAAGATGAAACGGGTCTTTACGATATATCATTTAGAGCTAAACAAGGTTTTAGTGTAAATAATATTGCATCTGCTTTAGGCGGTGGAGGACATGTTTGCGCATCAGGAGCAAAAATAAAAGCAAAGAGCGCAGATTCATTAGTCAAAAAAGTTATATCTTTAATAGAGAAAAATAAAAAACAAAATAGAGAGTGATATGGAGATAAATGGAATAATTCTAGTAAATAAAGAAAGAGGTATATCATCTAATAAGGTCGTAAACAAAGTAAAGTACTTATTGCAAGCAAATAAAGCAGGGCATCTTGGCACATTGGACGTTTTAGGTGAAGGACTTTTACCAGTTACTTTAGGCAAGGGAACAAAGCTATTTGATATATATTTAAATAAAGACAAAGAATATATAACGACTTTTAAATTTGGAGAAACCTCAACAACTCTTGACTGTGAAGGAGAGATAACCGATAGAAATGATGTATCAGTTTCAAAAACAGATATATTAAACATTATTCCCAATTTTATTGGCAAAATAAATCAAGTACCTCCAATATATTCGGCGAAAAAAATAGCAGGGAAAAAAGCTTATCAGCTTGCTAGAAATTCACAAATAACTGAAGGGGATTTGAAACCAAAAGAAATAGAAATTTATGATATAAAACTATTAAAATGCCTTAGTGACAACATATTTCAATTTAAAGTCAAATGTTCAAGTGGAACATATATAAGAAGTTTGTGTAGAGATATGGCTCTCTCGCTAGACACATATGGTATTATGCTTAACATAATACGCACCAAATGTGGAGATTTCTCATTAGAAGATGCTTTTACTCTTGATGAAATTGAAAAAGGAAATTATAAAATTTTAAGTCTTGATTCTATGTTTTTTTATTCTTGCTTATTTTTACAGGAGGAAGCATTAAAACTTCTCAATGGACAAACAATAAATGTAAATAGAGAAGATGGACTCTATAAAGGCTATTATAACGAAAAATTTGTTGGGATAATAGAAATTAAAAATCATAGAGCCAAAATAGTTCTAAGATTAATATAAGAGATACAAAAAAACAAGTAAAACATAAAAGATAAAAAGGGAAAAGTATGGTATTATTTGGACCTTCGGGTTGTGGAGATGAATTTTATAATGAAGGATATAAGGATATATTTCAAGTTCCTAAATGGTTGAAAGAAAAGGGGCTTGACGCTTATGAATACTCATTTGGTCATGGCTATCAAATGAGCAGCCAAACCGCTCAAAAAGCAGGCGAATTATTTAAAGAACATAATATAAAACTATCACTTCATGCACCTTTTTATATCAATTTTGCAAACCCAGATGAAGTGATGTATCAAAAAACTCAAGGCTACCTATATACTGGTATTAAGTTTTTAAGAGCTTTTGGTGCTGATAAACTGGTATTTCATTCTGCCTCATGTGGCAAATTGGCTCGTCAAGATGCTTTGAAACTTACTCATAAGCGCTTTCTAGAGACATTTGACAAATTAGAAAGTGAAGGTCTTCTTGAAGGATTGTTTATGTGTCCTGAAACTATGGGTAAATCTATGCAAATAGGCACATATAATGAAATTATAGATTTATGCACAATAAATTCTCATTTAGTGCCAACATTTGACTTTGGGCATATCAATGCTCTGCAACAAGGGACTTTAAAAAAAGAGGATGATTATAAAAAGATTTTTGACTATTCTCTTGAAAAATTAGGGTACGAAAAGACCAATAATTGCCATATTCATTTTTCAAAAATTCAGTATGGTCCAAAGGGAGAAATAAGACATTTAAACTTTGATGACTTAATCTATGGTCCTGATTTTGAGCCGCTTGCAAAAGCTTTGATTGATTATAATCTTTCGCCTAGAGTAATATGCGAATCAATGTCACTTATGCCGCATGATGCACTTATTATGAAAAAAATATACAACAATTTACTAGACAAAATTAAATAACTGTGTTAAAATATATAAGAAATTTAATCTAAGGAGAAATTTATGGTATTTGCTGGAGATTTTAGAAAAGGTACAACTTTTGAAATGGATGGTGCTGTTTACTCAGTAATTGATTTTTTACATGTAAAGCCAGGAAAGGGATCACCATTTGTAAGAGCTAAATTGAAAAATGTTATGACTGGTCAGGTTAAAGAAACAACTTTTAACCCATCAGATAAATTCCCTATCGCTGTAATTGAAAAGAAAGAAATGACTTATCTTTACAATGATGGCTCAATTTACTATTTTATGGACAACGAAACATATGATCAAATTCCTTTGAATAAGGATAGCGTAGAAGATGCATTAAATTATGTTAAAGAAAATGAAATGTGTACAATGTATTTCTACAAGGGCAATCCTTTTGCCATCTATCCTCCAACTTTTGTTGAACTTGAAGTTATTGATTGCGAACCTGGTGTACAAGGCGATACAGCAAAATCTTCAACAAAACCTGCTAAAGTTGAAACTGGATATGTGCTTAATGTTCCTTTGTTTATAAATATGGGAGACAGAATTAGAATTGACACTCGTGACGGAAGTTACATGGAAAGAGCGAAGTAATCTTTTTCTAATTAAAAATAATGAAAATGTGCTGCCAATTTGGCAGCTTTTTTTATTCAATAAAAAAACATAACTTTTTACCTTTTATCGAAAATCAAAGACTTTTAAAGTAAAAAATTGGTATGCAAAATTATAGAAAATTTATTTGAGCACAAAGTTTAACACAAATTTTTATTGTCAAAAGTCAGTTTTTAAGCATTTTTATTTTGGACTAATTTTGGCTTTAATTGTCGTATTTGTATTTATAAAAAGTAGGTGTCATAAGTTACAAAAAGAGGTGTATATGTTAGAAAAAATCTTGCCAAATGACATCTATTCTATTTTAAAAAATAAAGTTAATTTTAATTGTATAAATGAAATCAGACTTCGAAGCGATAAACCAATCTTGCTGCAAATTGGTAGCAAACGGACTTTTCTTTGTTATAGCGGTACAACTTCAAACATCAAAGATGCAATCTTCGCATCAAAAATTATGATTGAAGATATAGTTTTCAGAGCAAGTGAATGCTCAATATATTCGGTTAATGAACAGATAAAAAAGGGGTTTATTGTAACTCCTGGAGGAATTAGATTGGGGCTAGGTGGAGATCTCATTGAGGAAAACGGCGTAATTAAAACAATGAGTAATTTTTCCAGTGTCAATATAAGGCTTCCACATGAAATTAAAAATTGTAGTTTAAGTGCTTTTGACTATCTTCTTAGCGATGATGATATTTACAATACACTTGTAATCTCTCCGCCAGGTGCAGGAAAGACGACTTTTTTGCGAGATTTTATCAGGCAGCTTTCAGAGCATAATTACGCCTTTAATGTCCTAGTTCTAGATGAAAGAGGGGAACTAGATCTTGGAAATAAAAGTTGTCTAGGAAATTTTACAGACAAGATCTCTTTTGCGCGGAAATCTATAGGTTTTGAAAATGGTATAAGAGCTCTTTCTCCAAACATTATCGTGACTGACGAGCTTGGTCAAAAAGATGATATTGATGCGGTTCTGTATGCTGTAAATTGCGGGGTAAAAATTCTCGCTTCTGTTCATAGTGATAGTATGGAAAGTTTAAGTAAAAAGCCTCTTTTTGAGCAGATTATCAAAGATAAAGTTTTCCAAAGATATGTACTTTTATCGATGAGAAATGGACCGGGAACTCTTGAAGGAATTTATAACGAAAATTTTTCAAGAGTGAGATTATAAAGGAGGGAAAATGAAATATATTTTACTTATTGCACTTCTAATTGTATGTGTACTTATTGGTTATATTTTTTCGAGGAAATATAGCACGCGAGCAAATTTCTTCAAGGCTATTATTTCGCTATGTCAAAAATTTGACATAGAAATAAATTATTCAAGAGAGCGTCTTAAAAACATCTTCTTAAACCTTGATGAAAACATAAAGAAAGATTTAAAAGGTATTGATAAAAACTACCTGTCGTTTATCGATAAAGAAACACCTCTTGATAAAAATTCGCTTTTTACAGGAATCAACTTTCTTAAAGAAGAAGAAAAAGATGTTTTATTCAATTTCTTTCGCGTGCTAGGACGCAGCGATGTAGAAAGTCAATCAAGAGAGATAAAAAACTTTTTAAAACGATTTGAAGAATTATCTCAAACTGCAATCACTGAAAATAAGAAATATGGTTCGCTTTCAATAAAGCTAGGAGTCATTGCAGGACTAGTACTGATAGTGCTGTTTATATAATGAGGTGAATTATGGATGTAGATATCATTTTTAAAATTGCCGCCATTGGCATTTTAACAGCCATTGTTGGACAAGTGTTAAAGCAATCAGGAAAGGATGAAATTTCGACGCTGGCTACTTTAGCTGGGCTTATTATAGTGCTACTTATGGTTTTAAATTTAATAGGGGATCTATTTACAAGTTTAAAGACGATTTTTAATTTTTAGATAAAGGGGCTTATGGATATCATTTTTAAAATTGTTGCCATCGGGCTTATAACATGTGTGGCTACGCTAATTATAAAGCCCATACGCACTGATTTTGCCATTTTGATAAGTATAGTAGGTGGATTGATAATCCTTTTTATGATAATCAATTATCTTACTGGCATTTTTGATACTCTGCAAAACATTATAGGAATTACAAACTTAAATTCTAGCCTATACACATTACTTTTAAAGATCGTCGGAATTGGTTATTTGATTGAATTTACTGCTGGCATATGCAACGATACTGGCAATGGTAGCCTGGGTGATAAGATTTTGCTGGGCGGGAAAATTATCATCATGGTGATGGCTTTGCCTATCATTACCAGCATTCTTGAGATTATTATGGAGCTGTTGCCATCATGAAAAAGTTAAAATTTGGCAAAAATCAACAAAAATTTAAATGGTACGCAATTATAGCACTAGTGCTACTTTTTGTTTTGTGTCCAACTGTAGGTAAAAGTGTAGTAATAAGCAGTGATGCTCAATCAAGTATTGTAACCGAAGGATCCACTCAAAGCGAAGAAGAAGACTTATCACAAGAACTGGAAGAGGAAACAGAGCAGCAGCTTGAAGATTTAGATTTTTCTTCATTAGAAGACATATTAAATTCGCTTAGCGAAGGACAAATAAAAATTTTTGGTGGCACAAGTTTTTTAGAAAAACTGCAGAGACTCATAAGTGGAGACTTTGATCAAGAGGGCGGGCTATGGAATGCCATTATAGAGATTTTCTTTGATAGCTTTCTTGGGCTATTACCCATCATATCAATAATTGTTGCAGTTGCGCTACTTGGAAATATGCTGCAGGGGCTAAAACCGAGCAATGGCAAAAGCATTTCCAATTTAGTGAATTTTGTCACATATGGTGTAATAGTTGTACTTGTCCTCTCCATGGTAGTACAAATGGTTACGCTTACATCTTCCACTATTATATCAATTAAAAATCAAATGGATGCCATCTTCCCAATCTTGCTTACTCTTTTAACTGCTATTGGTGGAACTGTATCCACAAGCGTCTATCAACCAGCCATGGCACTTCTTTCAAGCGTTATTATGAACTTTTTCACATTTGTCTTGCTTCCTATCTTTATATTCTCGGTTGTTTTCAATGTAGTTTCCAATCTTTCAAATACAGTTAAATTAGATAAATTTTCCTCATTCTTAAATAGCACTTACAAATGGTTAATAGGTCTAATCTTCACTATTTTTACAGCCTTTCTTTCTATTCAAGGTATCACCGCCGGATCAATAGATGGTATTTCTATTAGGACGGCAAAATATGCTATTAAATCCTATATTCCAATACTTGGCTCTTATTTAAGTGATGGAATGGGCATAATACTCGCGTCTTCAAATTTAATCAAAAATGCTGTAGGAGCAACTGGCTTATTCTTATTGTTGGCAACGCTCATATCACCTCTGCTTGAACTTGTAATATTTATGCTTGCCTTAAAACTAATTGCCGGCATTGTTGAGCCTCTAGGTAATAAACAGGTGGCAAATTTCATATCTTCACTTTCTAAAAGCATGGTGCTTTTAATAGCTCTTTTGATAGGAGTCGCGTTTGTATACTTCATAACTATTGGACTAGTTATGTGCTCAGCTAATATTGTGTAGGAGGGAGAAATGATAGGGGAATTATCTAACTGGATCTTATCTATAGCCGGAATCATTTGTCTTTCTGTTGTTGTAGAGCTAATATTGCCAGATGGTCAAATGAATAGATATATAAAGGGCATTTTCTCTTTCATAGTCGTTCTAGTTATCTTATTGCCAATTCCAAAACTTCTAAATAAAAATTTCAATATATCAGATATCCTGGATGGAAGCGGAATTGAGGCCGACCAAGATTATCTCTATCAATTAAATTTAGATAAGATAAACCTTGTAAAAGAGCAAGTAGAAGAAGAGATTTCTAAGCATGGTTATCAAAATGTTAAAGTATATATAAACTGTGATATTTTTGACAATGCGATGCAATTCAAGTCGATTACTGTCGATTTAACAAGTTTAGTAATAACTGAAAATGCTGAGCATAAAGATATAACAAAGATAAAGAAAGATATCACAAACATCATCAAAAATCATGTTGATATCGATGAGGAGGCTATTCTTTATGATGGATAAATTTAAAGCGCTTTATGATCGTATAAAGAAGGTGAAGCACATTCACATTTATTTAGCTATTGGACTAGCCCTCATCATAGCAATCATATATTTTTCTTCTGTCTTTAATGGTCAAAAAGAAAGTTCCTCTACAAAAGATGACAATATTAATCAAGAATTTTCTTCATCATTGGAATATGTGGACTACCTCGAGAATAAACTTGAAAATGTATTAACAAAAGTGAAGGGCGCTGGTGATGTTGAAGTTATTGTCACACTAGAAAAAGGCTTTGAATATGTCTATGTCACTGAAGAAGAAACTCGAACAACTTCGAACGGAACAACAGTTACAACCTCGACAGTTGTTTTAGTAGATGGACAACCTGTACTGGAGGAAGAAATCTATCCAATAATTAAAGGGCTTGTTGTCGTTGCAAGCGGAGCGGATGATATCTCGGTAAAGATGAATTTACTAAGTGTCATTCAAACTGTGATAGATGTAGATAACTCAAAGATAAATATATTAAGCTAAAATAAAAAGGAGTGATTATGAAAAAGAGAACAAAAATTATCATTATTGCTGTTATGGTACTTCTTCTAGGTGTTACTGGCTACTTAAATGTAATGCTTAATAAGTCAGTGTCAAATAATAATGATGGCACAACTACAACCTCAAGTTATTTTCAAACATATAGAACTGATAGAGAGTCTACACGTGATCAAGAGATGCTCTATTACGATGCAATAATTGCAAGCGAATCATCATCAGAAGAGGCAATTAAAAATGCAGAGGAAGCTAAACTTGCTTTGATTGATCAAATGGAACAAGAACTTGTTGTGGAAGGACTTATAAAATCAAAGGGATTTGCAGACTGCGTTGTAACAATTTCCGACTCAAATGTCAATGCTGTTGTCAAAGCCGCAGAGCTCACTTCTGGCGAAGTTGCTCAAATTGTTTCTGTAATTCAAACAGAACTTTCTGTTGGAATTGAAAATATCAAAATTATTCCAGTAGAATAATTGCAAAAATAAAAAAGAATATGTTATAATACAAAAGATAGAGGTGTAATTATGGGTAAAACAAAGAAGAATTTGCTAGGTAAGGGTAAAGTTGAAATAGATAGAGATATTCTTCTATCAATAATCAATCTTGCTACCAAAGAAATTAACGGCGTTCATTCTTTGACTAATGACTATCTTCCTTTATACAAAAAAATGGTTAAACCCAAAAACGAAGGTGTTAGTATAAAGTTTGATATCAATGGAAATTTAACTGTAGATGTATACATCAAAGTATACATTGGTTACAGCGTACCAGATATCGCATACAGAGTACAAGAAAATATTAAAAAATCACTTTCGTCTATGGTTGGACTTAACCCAGGAAAAATCAATGTCCATGTCTATGGCGTTGAGTGCGATGAGGAAGGCTAGAAATGAGAAACGATGCAAGAGAACTTGCTTTTCAACTTATTTATGAAAGACTTTTCGTTAAAGAATATTTTGACGAAGAGTTTTTTGCAGCTCTGACCAAAGAAGAGGACGCGGATTTTGCAAAAAGCATAGTAAAAAACTTTGAAGATAATAAAAGCGAGCTTGAAAAAATTGTGTCTAAACATTTAATAGGATACGAACTTGATAGAGTCTATAAAGTCGATCTTGCTTTAATCTATGAAGCTTTGACTGAAATCTTATACAATAAAACTCCAAAACAAGTTGCGATCAACGAAGTTGTGAATTTAGCAAAAAAATTCTCCACCGAAAAAAGTAGCCGTTTTGTAAATGGCGTATTATCATCCATTATAAAAGATTTAGAACTAAATTAAAGATATGGAACAGGCAATTAGTGTTACAAAATTTAATACTTATATTAAACAGATTTTTGATAGTGAAGAGCTTCTACATAATATTTCAATAGTAGGGGAAGTTTTTGGAGTAAGTTTTTCAAGAAATGTGATTTACTTTTCTTTGAAAGATGAGACTTCCTCTCTGTCATGTGTTTGCTTTTATCCTAATTTTATCACGCAGATCGTAGAAGGCAATAAAGTCATCGTCACAGGCTCGCCCAATTATTATACAAAAGCCGGCAAATTTAATTTTAATGTTGTTAAGGTTGAAAAACTTGGACAAGGCAAACTATTTG
>USKO01000018.1 GCA_900555365.1 uncultured Bacillota bacterium | reverse complement strand
AATTTATAAAGCTATAAAACTTATAAATTAACATTATACAAAACACAAATTTCTTATTCTTTTATTATGGGGTAGTTGGTGTTCCGCCTGAACCACCCGAGCCACCACTAGAACCTTTACTATTTTGTTTGGAAAGCTCTTTTTTGATATCTTGAAGAATCTTAGTTTGTGTATCAGCTTGTTTCTTCTGTTCACTTGCAATTTGTCTTTGAAGAGCATCTCCTTCTTTCTTAGGTTTAAGTGGACCGCCTTTGTATGTTAAACTTTCTCCAAGTTGTGTTTGAACGGCTTTAATAGTTTTATCTACGCCTAAACCATCCAAACCAGAATTTATAGTTTTTAAGATACTATCGCCAACAGCTTTTCCTATGGTCATTCCATCTATACCTTCGCTAATTTGCTTTACTATTCCTCTAAAGGCACCACTAATCTTTTCACCAATATTTCTACCTGTTTTATGTAAGGATGTCTCCCAAACTTCTTCAGTTACTTCATTTCCTTCTGCATCTTTCTTTTTAACTGTACGTTTAATAAATCCTTTTTCTGAAGCTTTTTCTCCAGCCTCTTTAGCTCTATCTTCAGCTTCTTTTATTGCGGCTTCAGAATTAGATTTCCCGCGTTTAAGATTTTCTATATCTCCCGTGTTTTGTTTATATCTTCCGTCTTTAGCAAGCCAATCTTGTGCAAATTTTTCCTTTGCTTCTTCAAAAGCTTTGTTACCTGCTTGTGTTACTGCATCACCTCTTAATCCTTGAGCAAAAGCTTCGTCCCTTGCATTCTGAGCTATGTCTGCAAAAGCTCCATTCTTTGCCTGACGTTCAGCCATGTTTTTTGCAAGCGTTTGTAATCTAGCATTTTCAGTTTCTTTTGATGAAATTTGTTCATCATATCCGCTTATCTCTGTTCCTCTAGATCGTCTAACTCTTCTCAAATTTTCATCTTCTCTTTGTGCAGTGTTTCTCAAATTTCTAGCCTTTCGCCAGTTATTAATTTTTTTACCAGCCCTTATAGGTGCTGTTACCGCTGATGAAGTAATTCTTGCAGCTCCACCAACAATCCTTGCGGGAGCAGTAACACCCGATTTAATAGCGCCGGCGACTTGTCCTTTCATCTCACCACCTAAAGAATTTGCATCGGCGCCGCCGACGAAGCCGGAGACGATAGAGATGAAGTCTTTCGCCATTATAAGTCCCGCTATCATCATTACTACATTTACTATATAATTGATTATATCTATCTCAAAGAATTCTATTTGTTGTACATATGGTAGGATTAGTAGTAATAGGTTCATACCGATTATTGAGCCGAAAGCCATCATTACCTGTTGCATAAACATTTGTCCCCAGCTTTTGAAAGCTTTAAAGTCATCGAGAGGTGCTATGCCCAGTATTGAAGGGTAGACAAGGAAGAGGGCTGCGCCTTTTATAAGGCGGGACATTAACCCGATCACTATCGATATCATTATTGCAAACGTTACAAATACTCCTGCATATCCTACGATCATATTGAATTGCCATAAATCGTAGAATATCCATACAGTTGCTACATCATATTTGCTGAAGCCAGAAATAGTATTCTTCCCTGCCCCGTACCAGTCTGACCATGATGCAACTGGAGCCGTATCCCCCGCTTCGCTCTTAAGAGTGTTGTATGAATAGCCTGTATTTAGCTGCAAACAGTTTGCAAAGGCGTAATCAATTTGACCTGCCGCATATTCAAGCTTGGCATCGCTGCCGCTTATCGCATCAATTTCAGGACCTTGTCCAAAAAATCCTCCCATTAAAGTTTGTGCTTGTGATAAAGTATACCCACCGTCCTCTCTAGCACGATTGGCGTTATACATACAGGCATTAAACATCATTCCACTGAATGTAGTATTAGTGCTTGGATCTGTTGCTCCAAACATATCATAATATGCATAGGTAGTTTTCCCATCAGCAGTTGTTGCCGACCTTAACCTAGCCGCACTAGCATCGCCGTACATACTTGTAATTTCGTCTTCAGCGCCAGCACCAGCCGTGATGTTATCTAATGTTCTTAAAACAAAGTTTGATAATTGAAGACCAATAATAACTATTACTGGAAGAATTGCAAATGTCAAAATTGATTTAATTGCAGTATATATGTATTTCCATGGACTGGTTTGAGCAGTATCTTCATTATAATGCGATTTAATTATAGCCACCATAGTGGTAAGCACCAAAACTATCAAGCCAAATATGGCAAGTGACCAAAACACTGTATTAAGTGCACTGTATATTGAGCTGCTTTCGCCAAAACCTAAAATTCCATAAACAAATTCTGTCAATGGGTCAGTACCTGTCACTTCAGCACCGGTATCTGCCCTGAAATATGTATCAAGTCCAGCAAGCTTTCGCAGAAGTGATTGCATGGCATCGATTGCACTTGCAAGACAAGCATATAAAAAGTAGATCGTCTTTGGCAGAATGTCAAAGATGGTCGCTACTTTTTCCCAGAAACTAAGGTTGAGTAATGAAATAGAATTCAATGTTCTTCCTCCAATATGGAACTAGGTTAATATATTTATCATTTACATTATAACAGATAAAAATACAAATTACAACAAATGTCAGAAAAAATTTTTATTTTTCTTCAAAAAAGTATTTTAATTTTATAATAATACATTAATTAATTATCTTTATTCAATATTTAAAATTGAAAAATAACTATAAAGAAATAAAAATAAATTTTAAATGCTGTTTTTATTCAGCTTTTTTAAACTTGGCACAATTATTTTTACCCCTTCTTTCACCTCGAAATTGAAACTGCCCTCGCCAATTTTTTCTCCATCTAGATTTATTACGGTGTCGCTTGTAGTTGTGACGTTGAATCTATTAAGTTTAAGTCTGACGATGCCTTTATAGCTTTTATTTGCAATGCCTCTTAAGAAGACAAATGCGACTCTGCCAATTGCTCCCAAATTCACAATATCATTTTTACTTTTCACAAGTACAACATCGATATATCCATCATTTAATAGCGCTTTTCTGTTGATTCTCATGCCTGCAACGCTTCTTGAATTTAAAAACAGCATAAAAGCAAATTTGCCGTCAATCTCTCCCCCGTCATAACTCAAAGTTAGTTTAACAGCTGGCGTTGAAAACACTTTTTTTATTCCATGCAAAGCATAGGCAATTTTTCCCATTTTTTTCTTGGCTTTTTGGCCTGTCGCATAGCTTGTCTCAGTAAAAAGTCCTGCGCAGCAAACATATATACCATATCTATCATTCATCTTAAAGATATCATGTTTAAAAACCTCTCCATGAAGGATATTTTGTACTGCTCTTGTTATATTTCTTGGAATATAGAGAGAATGTGCAACATCATTGACGGTCCCGGTTGGTATATATCCAAGCACTGGTTTTTTGTCTAACCTGGCTAGACTGTTGACCACTTCGTTTAAAGTGCCATCACCGCCCGAAACTACCAGCAGATCATAATCCTCCCCGTTTTCCAAAATTATTTCTCCGATATGGCCAGCATATTTAGAAATTGCAACATCAACCTTATACTTGCTCTCAAGCATTGAAACGATTTTTTTCTCTTTTTTAGCAATCTTGCCCTTGCCACTCACTGGATTGTAAACAAATAAACATTTTTCCATATAATTATAATATACATAATTTTTCTAAATAAGTCAAATTATTACAAAAATTTGATAAAAACCGATTTTTTATTTTAAAAATTGCACAAATTATGATATATTCGCTATATGAGGGCATTTAAAAATAAAAAAGATATAAATAAATTTATTCTTCAAATATTTGTTGTGGCATTGTCTGGTATTGCCGGCGGAGCGACTTTTAGAACATTTTTTACTCCTGCCGAAATTATCCCTTGTGGTCTTTCAGGTTTAGCGCAAATAATCCACAATCTTTTTGCGCAAATTTCTGTGAATATTCCTACATCAATAATTTATCTGGTAATCAATGTCATTATCTTTTCATTTGCTTTAAAAATATTCGGCTGGAAATTTTTGGTGCTATCCGGAATTGGCGTTGGAATGTATACACTTGGCATGCAGTTCGGCGCAATCCCTGGAATATATAATGCGGCAGAGATTGATGTCCTATTATACGCAATTGTCGGCTCTAGTATCTACGGCATAACAATCGGTCTTGCCTTTAGATTTGGCGGCTCGACTGGCGGAAGTGATATAGCGGGAGCTATAATAAATAGGTATTTCCCAAGCATAAAAACAGGTCATTGCATTCTTTTTATCAATGTAATCGTGATAATTTTAACTGCAATTACCAGCGGCATATCAACCTGTCTTTATGCTCTTGTCGTGGCGGTCATTAGTTCTATGGCAACCAATCTTGTGCTTGATGGATCTAAAAGAGTTGTATCTTTCTATATCGTCTGTGATAAAGATGATGAAATTTCTAATGCTATATTTGAAAAATTCAAAAGAGGCGTCACTCGACTTGAAGCCAAGGGCATGTATTCAAAACAAAATAAATCTATGCTTCTCTGTCTCATACCTAAAGAAAATGCTCATGAGATGAAAAAGCTGGTCAAGGAGATTGATGACAATGCTTTTGTATTTTCGGCATCTGTCACGGAGACTATTGGCGAAGGGAATTTTATGCGAGAGATGTCTGAAACCCAAACCAAGATAAAAAAGGCAAAAATAAACATAAAAAATCAAAATAAATATAACATTTATAAAATAGACAAGAAAAAAAGAGTTTTTAAAAGAAAATCAAAATTTCATTCAATCAAAAAAATAGAAGTGTAATTTACTTCTATTTTTTCTTTTTTTCACTTTTATTTGCCTTTAACCTCGCTTTTTGAACATTTTTAAACACTCTTCTATAGTCAATCTCATCTATTTTCTGCTGATTGTAACTTGCATTTGGCAGTGATAAAATGAGCTTTGCAGTGTTATCAATGCCATTAGTTCTCAGTTTTAAAACATTGTCAACCATTTCATCGTAATGCTGCTTGTTGTCCATTAAGTCAAATAAAATTTCTTTGAGCTCCTTTTTGTTTTTGAATGACTTTGCCACGCCTTTTGATTTAAGATATTCAAGATTGTATCGCTCTTGCCCTGAAACGGTGTCAGTGACAAGAATTGGCAATTTTTTGTTTATCATCTCTGTCGCACTTGTTCCGCCTAGTTTATTTAAAATAACATCACTTGCAGACATATACAGGTCAACCTTATTTGTGAAGCCAACATTTAACACTTTGATATTCTTTTTGAATTTCATCTTGCTGATCTTTTCATAATCTTGTTTGTTTCTGCCATTGATCATAATTACCTGGACTTTGCGATCGCCCAGAGAATGAATAAGCTCATTGAAAATATTAAAACCGCCCTTCCAATGTCCGCCACCAAACATGACCATAATGGTAAAGATATCTTTGTCAAGACCGAGCTCTGCTCGCGCCTCTTCTTTGCTTTGCTCCTTGAAGAACTTTTCGTTAACTGGAAGTCCTAGTGGTTTTAACTGCTCCGCGCTAAATCCTATCTTCATAGAAGGCATAATGAAATCTTTGTTTGGAATGACAAAGTAATCCACTCCAATGCAACCTTCCCAAAATGGAGAATTGACATAGTCAAGATTTGCAACAACAACCTTGCATGGAATGTCATACACGAGTCTCAAGTTTGTTATAGCAATCGCACCATAAAAATGAACGCTATAGATTACATCCGGTTTAAATTCATAAATTTCTTTCAATAAGCCGCTTACTATCGACATAGCAACCCCTTGAGCCTTACACTGGTAGCGTTTATTTGGATCTTGTTTATAATAGTGCTCATAAAACATATGATAAAGATGTCTAAGTTTTCCTATTGCAATATTGTAACCCTTGTCTGCCACCCAAATGTTGATAGGAGTTGAATATGCTTTTAAAACATCTACTATTTTAACTTCTACCCCGCCATACTCTTCAAGCTTTTCTTTCATTGCTTTTGCACAAGCATTATGTCCATTTCCAGCGGTGACTGTCAAAATCAATATCTTTTTCATGATTCTCCTCAAAGTTCTATAATTTTAGCAATTTTATCTATAAATGTAAAGCAATTATATAATTTGCTATGACTTTTTGACAATTTATTATATAATAAACTTGTCAGAAATTATAGTTTTAAAGATTTTATCAGATGACAAAATTTGTCTAATTTTGAAGGAGAAAAAGTATGAATAGTCAAAATAGCTCAAAAATTGGGTTTGATAATGAGTTATATCTCAAACTTCAATCGAAAAATATCATTGATAGAATAAAAAAATTCAATAACAAATTGTATCTGGAATTTGGTGGAAAAATTTTTGATGATCTTCACGCCGCCAGAGTATTGCCGGGATTTGATCCCAATATTAAGACAAAGCTGCTTATGAAACTCAAGGACAGAGCGGAGATAATTTTTTGTATAAGCGCAAACGATATAGAAAAAAATCGAGTGCGTGCCGATCTTGAACTTAGTTATGACAACGAAATGCTACGCATCATAGATAATTTGCGCGCGCTTGGTCTTTATGTCTCTTCTATTGTTATAACGCTATATAAAGGTCAGCTGGGCGCTACAAGATTTGCACAAAAGCTCAAAAATAGAGGCGAAAAAGTATATTTCCACAATTATACCAAAGGCTATCCAAGTGAAGTAGATATCATTGTATCCGATGAGGGATATGGTGCGAATCCATATATTGAGACGACAAGACCACTTGTTGTAGTCACAGCTCCTGGCCCTTCAAGCGGCAAGCTTGCAACATGTTTAAGTCAAATGTATCATGACTACAAACATGGAATAAAGGCAGGCTATGCAAAGTTTGAAACTTTCCCTGTTTGGAACTTGCCACTTAAACACCCTGTAAATATTGCCTATGAAGCAGCAACCGCCGACCTTAAAGATGTAAATCTCATCGATCCATATCATTTCAACGCATACGGAGTTTTGACAGTCAATTACAATCGTGACATTGAAGTTTTCCCTGTCCTTAAAAATATTTTGCGTAAAATTACAGGCAAAGAAGTTTATAAATCTCCTACTGATATGGGAGTTAATATGGTCGCAAGCGCGATAACTGATGATGCCCTTGTGCAAGAGGCCGCAAAGAAAGAGATCGTCAGAAGATATTATCGCACCGAATGTGAATACAAAAAAGGACAAGCCTCTTTTGATACAGTCGAGAGAGTGAAATATTTGATGGCAGAACTTGACCTTTCGACTGACTTTTTGGCTGTAGTGCCAGCTTCCAAAAAGGCTAGCAAAGATTGTGGCTATCCTGTGGTTGCCCTCCAACTTCCAGATGGTCAAATAGTATATGGAAAAAATAAAAAGATTATCTCGGCAAGCGGCGCAGTAGCACTCAATGCTTTGCGTAGTTTGGCAGGACTTGGAGATGATTTTGATATTATTAGCGACGACATCCTCTTGCCAATCGTGAAATTAAGAACACAGATTCTTCATAATAGCAGCGGCGTACTCAATCTTGATGATGTCTTGACTGCTCTTGCAATTTCTTCCACGAACAATGAAAAGGCAGCAAAGACACTAGATGCGATAACTCTTTTAAGGGGCTGCGAAGCTCATAGCACATATATGCTTCCGCAAGCTGAAGAGCAAACTCTCAAACGACTTGGAATAAATATCAGCTGTGAACCCGTTTTCCTCAATGGTAATCTGTTTGTTTTATAATTTATTTAATATAAGGAGAAACAATGAAAACTCTAATAGTTTATTTTAGCTATACTAACCAAGCAAAACTGTTTAATTAAAAAACACTGTTTATTTGCTTTAAAAAACAGCAATTATTTGCTGCTTTTTTATTTGAAATTTTATTAATTTTATTGTTTTTTGATTTTTTGACAATATTTCTACTTTTTATTGTTATTTTTTACTTTTCCCGAGTGGATAGATATAGTTATTGTCAAAAAACTCATTTATTATGCTTTTCAGCTCTTCAATCTGGCTGAGAGTTGTATCCTTCTTCATTACTCTTTCTCCTCACTTAAAGAAATATTGAAATTGTCAATTATCGATCGCTGCTCTTCAAATTCTTCTTTTGTCTGTAAATCTTTTTCTTTTGCAGCTTCCAATTCGGCTTCCTTTTGCCTTAAAAGCTCTTCAACTTCTTCGTTCTTCTTGAAAACCGTTTTCATAATCTGTTGAACGTTCTCCATGTTTCCCTTGAGATTTTTTCTTATCTCTTCTCTCTCTTCTTCGCTTTCAGCTTGATTGTATTTTTGTTCTAAATCTTCTAATCTACTTGTTAAAGCACTCTTGATCTGCACATTTATCATTTTCATAAAATCTTTGTCCGCAAATCTATGAGGTGGTATATGTTTATATTCCTCTGGATACTTAGATATATATTGTTCCCATTCATTAGCTGTTTTATATATATTCCCTTCAGTGTCTATAAATGTCCAGCCGCTGTCGTCGTCTAATTGGACTATAGCGTAGCCCTCCCTGTAAGGCCAAGCCCACTTATATCTTCCTTCTTGAAGCTTGCCTTCCTTATCTATAAATGTCCAGCCGCTGTCGTCGTCTAATTGGACTGGAGCGTAGCCCTCGCTGTAAGACGAAGCCCACTTATATCGTCCTTCTTGAAGCTTGCCTTCCTTATCTATAAATGCATAGCTGCCGTCGTCTAGCTCTACTTTTGCCCAGCCGTCTTTATATGGATGTATTTGTTTAATCCCTTTTGAATCCATGATTTTTCTCCTTTTATTTATCTAAATTATAATATAGCAAATGGTCAATTGTCAAGCCCAAACTTAGTTTAGTTTCCTTTAAAAGCAAACATTTCATTAGATTTAATAATATAGCTTTGATTTTGACACATAATAAAATCATGGAATATGTAAAATGGACCATATTTTTGTGACAATGTAAAAAAGATAAAACAATATCAGTATCTAGACAAAAATCTCTCTTGTGATATCTTAATCATTGGTGGCGGCATTGATGGAGCAATCGCAAATTTTTATCTGTCCTTCAATTTTGATGTTGCTTTAGTAGACAAAGGGCGTCTTGGCTGCTGTTGCACAGCGTGTGCAACAGCGCTTTTAGAATATCAACTGGATGACTACGCAAGTGACCTAGAAAAAACCATGTCAAAAGAAGAGATTGTGCAAGCATACAATATGGGTCTTATGGCAATCCAAAAGATTTCTAATTTTAGAAAAATATGGAAATCACTGTGAATTTGCTTTTCGTCCAACATTTTTGTTTTCAAATTCAATATTTTCAATTGGTAAATTAAACAAGGAATATCTTTTTCGCAAGTCACATGGCTTTGAATGTGAGTTGTTTGACGATCAAAACAACCCCCTCCCTTTCAAAGGCAGTTCAACAATTC
>USKO01000017.1 GCA_900555365.1 uncultured Bacillota bacterium | reverse complement strand
ATGTTGGTTTGGAATATTTAACATTATCAAGAAATGCCGGAACACTTTCAGGAGGAGAAGCACAAAGAGTTAAACTTGCAACAGAACTATCAAAAAGAGCAACAGGAAAAACACTATATATATTAGACGAACCTACTACTGGACTTCATCAGGATGATATTAAAAAATTATTAGTAAAAATTTCTATTATGTGTTATACTAAAGCTAATTAAAGGAGTAGGCGATATGAGTTCATTATTTTGCACAATAGACAGCACTTTAAAAACTTTTTTTGGTCAACTTACTGAGACTTTGGGTTTCGGTGGTTATTTAGGTATTATTTTAGGAGTAGAGGCGCTGTTTATCATTTTATTTGTTATCAAGAGTGCTTTCTCATATGAAGCTAGACTTAAAAAGAGTCTTGACAACGCAAATAAATGGCTTTTCAAAAACAAAAAAATAGATGAGAATAATATAAGAGATTTCAACAATGTCATTAAGAAAGGGCCAAAGCGTCTTGTTTACTACTGGCAACAATACATACTCTATAGAGAGGGCGGACCAAGTAATTACATGACTGAGGAAAATATCATTGAAAAACCTCTTAAAACATCAAGTTGGCAAAGTAATATTAAAACTCTTTCAATGCTGACGGTTGTTTGGTCGATAGTTGCACTTTTGTTCGGTTTTGCATCTCAATCTTCTCAGGCGGTTATCTTCCAAGCTATTGCCGTATCATTATTCTTCATGGTGCTGGTTTTAATTCTTGGAGCTGTTGCCATTATTTTCTTGAAAGGTAAGAGAGTATTAAATCTTGACGATATATACCATCTATATCATATCTTTTCAAGGTTTGCAAATAACGCTTGCGCAGACCTTGTTCCTTACTTAGATTTTGATTTACTCTTTACCGCTAAAGAAATCGAAAAAGGTAATCCTCAACTTAGAGAGTACTATGAGGCAAGAGCACGCAAGGCTAAAGAAGAATTTGAAAATGCAAGCAAGAATGATGTTCAAGTTGTAGACTATCACTTTGAAAATATTGGTGTTGACGGAGCGCTTCTATTAAAACGAGCAATGAAGGAGAGCGAGTTATATATCAATAAGAAGACATCAATTATGTCACAAATAGCACAAATTGAAGCACAGAAAGATGCTCTTAGACGAAATTATGAAAATACTCAAATGGACTTGCAACGAAAAATTCAGGCTTCAAAAGAAAATATTCAAAAACTTATTGAGCAGCAAGCGGCAACAACATCGCGTATTGAAGTTGGACTTTTAAGACAACAACAGGAAAAAGAGGCAAATAAAAAGGCTAGTCTTCAAAAAGACTATGACAATGAAGAGGCAAGATACAATTCTGCCAAAGCTGAACTTGAAAATGATATTGTAGAATTAAATAAAGTTCTAGATAAGAGCTTTGATGAAGTTCAAAAAGGAATGGTAAGCGAATATCAATCTTTCTTTGAAAAGGTTATGAAAAATGCTTACAGTCTAGCCGAAAACAAGGTTAAAGAGGAAAAGAAAGAAATAATATCTCAGCGAGATAAAAACGAAGATGAACTTATCAATGTTCAAACTCAGATTAAGCGCCTTATGGACGAGAATGCAACTTTGCGTCAAAGATTGGGCGAAAGCCAGCCTGATTACAAGGAAGAGATTGGCCAGTCGCCACAAGGACATTATAATGAAGAGGGCAACTTCGTTTACGAGGATGGCTCTTACCATGATGCTAACGGCTTGTTCCATGACAGTCAAGGAAATGTCTATGACATGAATGGTCAACTTGTTACCTCTAAAGACGCGCAAAAAGACGAAGATAAGGCAGAACTCGAGAAGCTAGAGAATGCACAGATTGAACAGTTTGGTTCATTTATTCCAACTCAAGGCTTACCTGATGTGACAAAGGAGACCACTCAAGAGCAAGTAGAAATTGCTCCAGCTAAGAAGAGAGGTCGCCCTAGAAAAGAAACAACAATTCAAGAGGAAACGGATAACGCACCTAAAAAACGCGGAAGACCTCGTAAAACCGAAGCGGCAAATAAAGAGGTGAAGTCCCAAGAGGCTGCCGCTCCAGCTAAGAAGAGAGGAAGACCTAAAAAGACAGAGAGCGTAAGCGAAAGCGCTACAACTGCTCCAGCAAAAAAACGCGGCCGTCCAAGAAAGGAAGAAAGCGCTCAAGCTGCAGAAAAGGCTGCAAGTGAAACTCCTAAGAAGAGAGGCCGTCCAAAGAAAAGCGACAAGCAAGAAGATTCGCTTAGTGAAATCAACAACATGATAAATGCTGAAGAGGAAAAGCTTGCAAGTGCTCAAAATGATATCTCTTCAAAAATCGACGAGGCCTTAAATGAAAGCAAGGACAACTCACAGGATAGAGAAGGACTCTTAAAAGAAGTTGAAGAGCTTACAGCGCAAGCAGACGAGGCAAGACTTAGTGGAAAATCAGATGAAGAACTTGCAAAGATAAACAACAAAATTGAAGAGCTTATAGGCTTGCTTAGCAAGTTAAATTCTGACGATAATCAATAAAATATTTAATAAAAGGATGCTTAAATTGGCATCCTTTTTTATGTCCAAAACATTTTGCTAAGAAAAGATTTTTGACCTAATAATCATGAAAACAAAATTTCAATTTTCTCTGTGTTTATTTGTTTCTTCATTTTTTTTAATTTCTTAAAAATGTAATAAAATTTTTTTCTAGCCTGTATATTAACTAGTAGGAGCGAAGTGTGGAAATATTAGTTTTAGCACTTTTAGGACTAGTTCAAGGACTATGCGAATTTTTACCTATTTCTTCCAGCGGACACCTAGTGTTACTGTCCAATCTTTTTGGTATAGAAGACTCTCTATTTGTCAGTATAATTCTGCATGTAGCAACATTGCTTGCCGTTGTGGTTATCTTTCGAAAAGAAATCTTATATATCATAAAACATCCACTATCTTCGCAGAGCATGAATATTTTTATTGCAACTATTCCTACTTGTATAATCGTCCTCGTGCTTATGCCAATTATTACCGAATCCTTTGAAGGCGGATTTTTGCCCTTTGCATTTTTAATTAGTGCAATCTTGCTTGCGGGTAGTGAAATAATCTACAAAAAAAGACAAAAACTTTCATATAACGCAAAATTTACCACCAAAACTGCACTTGTCATGGGAATTGCGCAAGGACTAGCTGTCTTTCCTGGCATATCTCGCTCTGGCACGACCATTTGCGGAGGGTTATTGCAGGGCGGAGAAAAAACTGAAACAGCCAAATTTTCTTTTTTGATGAGTATTCCTATCATAATTTTATCAATGATAATGGAAATAGGAAAGATAATTATAAACGGCGAAGCGGTGCAGGTCAATGTCGCTGGCATGATAATTGCATTTGTGATTGCATTTATGGTCGGTATGGTCAGCATAAAAGCCATGATTAAATTTACAAGCAAAGTAGATTTTAAATTGTTTGTAGGTTATTTATTGCTACTTTCCATCATATCATTTGTTATCGTATAAAAGGAAAAGTGTGAAGAGTTATTACAATAAATCAATAAGCGAAACACTGCTTGAGTTTTCATCTGGTTTCAATGGACTCAGTAGTGGGCAAGTTAAAGAGCGTGAAGGGCAAATAGTTGATGAGAGCTACAAAAAACATGGCATAGTCAGCAAGTTTTTTGAACAATTTTTTGATTTAATGATAATTATTCTGCTGATTGCGAGCGCTATTTCTATCAGTATTGGCATATTTGAAAAAAGTAGCAGCGAAATAATAGACGGCTGTCTAATACTTTTAATTGTGCTTATGAATGCAATTTTTGGTGTGGTGCAAGAGCACAAAGCAGAGAAAGCGCTTGAGACTCTCAATAAAATTGTGCAGCCTCAAACTTTAGTAATTCGAAATGGGCAGGCTGTTAAAATAAACACCTCTAATTTGGTTCCTGGCGATGTGGTCAGTCTCAGCGCAGGTGACATAATTGCTGCAGATTTAAGACTAATTGAGACTTCCAAGCTTCAAATTGATGAATCTTCGCTGACAGGGGAAAGCAAGGCGGTCAACAAAAATTGTCAAGAGATTTACTCTGGCTCAATTCCTCTTGCCGAGAGAAAAAATATGGCATACAAGGGAACGCTTGTCACAAGTGGGCGAGGGCTTGGCGTTGTTGTTGCAACTGGAGAAAATACCGAATTTGGCAAAATTGCAAGTGCTATTTCAGACAGTCAAAGAGAGCAAACTCCTCTTCAAAAGAGCATAAAGGATGTTGGCAAGGTTTTGACCTATCTCGTTTTGGCGGTCGCGATTATCACTTTTATAATTGAACTTATCATTGATCCCAAAAACATTATGGAGGCATTTTTAACTTCTGTAGCCATTGCAGTGGCAGCCATTCCTGAAAGTATGCCGGCAGTAATCACCATCATAATGAGTTTTGGTGTTGCAAGGCTGGCTAAGCAAAAGGCTATTGTCAGGCGGCTGCATTCTGTAGAGACTCTAGGCTGCTGCGATGTGATTTGTTCTGATAAAACAGGAACAATCACCCAAAACAAAATGACGGTCACATCTGTCATGTATAATGGCAAAGTGCAAGAGAAGAGATTTAATAAAGACTTTGAGTTAAATAGACTTCTAAGTTGCAGCGTCTATTGTAATGATACCGTCAAAGCAGGCGATGACATAGGCGACCCAACTGAAAAAGCACTTGTAACTTTTGCAAAAAATATGGGCTATGATCTTTCTTCCATCTCTAAAAATGAACGCATTGATGAAAATCCTTTTGATAGCGAAAGAAAAATGATGAGTGTGCTTGTCAATGGTCAGGATAGAAATATAATCTATTCAAAAGGCGCACTTGACCGAATTTTATCAAAATGCACCAAAATTTTAAAGGAAGGAAAGATCTTGCCGCTGACAGATAAAGAAAGAGAAATAATTGTAAGCGCGAATGATTATATGACCTCTAAAGCGCTTAGAGTGCTAGCTTTTGCCTATGCGGAGATTGGCAAAAATGAGCCTTTACGAGAAGAAAATTTGATCTTTATTGGTCTTATGGGAATGATAGATCCGCCGCGAAACGAGATCAAAGAAGCGGTTAAAAAATGTAAGCAGGCGGGTATGAAGCCTGTCATGATAACTGGCGACTACAGCCAAACCGCTCTTGCAATAGCAAAGGAAGTGGGTCTTGCAAAGTCCTCCTCTTCACTCATAACAGGCGAGCAGCTAGGCAAGATGAGTGACGATGAGCTTTACAGTCAAATTGAAAATTATTCGGTTTTTGCAAGAGTTTCTCCTCAAGACAAGGTCAGAATTGTAACAGCTTTCAAAAAGAGAGGGCATGTTGTAGCCATGACAGGAGATGGCGTCAATGATGCACCTAGTATCAAGAAGGCAGATATAGGGATAGGAATGGGTAAAAGTGGCACAGATGTGGCGAAGCAGGTCAGCGACATCATCGTCACAGATGACAATTTTGCCACAATTGTTATTGCGGTTGAAGAGGGAAGAAAGATATATCAAAACATCCAAAAAACAGTTAAATTCCTCTTTTCAGCAAATATGGCAGAGCTCTTTTCACTTTTTGTTGTAACCTTGATCTATCCTCATCTGGTCTTCTTACTTCCTGTGCAGATTCTTTTTGTCAATTTGATTACCGACTCTTTCCCTGCCATAGCGCTGGGGCTTGAGAACCCGGAGCGTGATCTTATGAGCGTTCCGCCGCGAGACAAAAAGAAATCACTTTTCTCAAATGGAGTAGGTTGGTCAATTGCAATTTTGGGGTTATGCCAAACGGCGCTTGTGGTAGCAAGTTATATAATAGGCGTGGAAGTTTACAGCGAGGGTGTTGCAATGACAATGGGATTTTACACATTAAATATCGTGCAAATGTTCTATCTCGCTTCCATGCGAACAAATGCGTATTTTATAAAATCAAAACCATTTAAAAACAAATTTTTCCTTTTAGCTGTAGGCTTCTGTTTTGGGCTTGCAGCAATACTTGCATTGACTCCACTTGGAAATATTTTAGGGCTTGTCGATTTGAGCGGCGGGCAGTGGGGAATTGTGATTGGTCTATCTGCTAGCATGCTTGTTATAAGTGAGATATATAAATTCATCGAAAAACAAGTTTTAAAAAAGAAAAATCAAAAGATGATAGTAAAATTGAAATAATCTTTATAACTTTATCAAACAAATAAGTTTATTTTATTTAAAATAATCTTACAAAAAATCGGCATTATCGCCGATTTTTTATTTGCAAAATTGATAACTAGATGATATACTATCTATATAATTTTATGAGGATGTATGGAATACCTTTCACTTTATAGAAAATATAGACCTAAAACTTTTGAAGATGTTGTGGGACAAGAGCATATCACTAGGGCACTACAAAACCAAATTGTTCTAGATAAAATTGGACATGCTTATCTTTTTACTGGTTCAAGAGGGATTGGAAAAACTTCAATTGCAAGAATTTTCGCAAAAGCTGTCAACTGTTTAAACAATAAAAACGGCTCGCCATGTGGAGAGTGCGCTTCATGCAAACAACTTGAAAATGAAAGCGATATAAACATTATTGAAATCGATGCCGCATCAAACAATAAGGTGGACGATATAAGAGAGCTACGCGAAAAAGTTAAATTTTTGCCAGTCAATGCAAAATATAAAGTCTATATAATAGACGAAGTTCATATGCTGACTGACAGCGCATTCAATGCACTTTTAAAGACGCTTGAAGAGCCACCAAGTTATGTTATATTTATCTTGGCTACAACCGAAGCTCACAAATTGCCTGCCACCATTTTATCTCGCTGCATACGATTTGATTTTAGGCTGGTTGCAGCTAGCGACCTTGTAAAACTTCTTCAGTCTATTTTAGACAAAGAAAACATAAGCTATGATAATGAGGCTCTCAAAATGATTGCCTCGGCTGGCGAGGGTAGCGTTAGAGATACTTTGTCAATCGCCGATTGTGTTATCGCTTTTGCAAATGGCAAGATTACCAAAGAAGCCGTCATGAAAGTTCTTGGCACCACAGATTATCAACTTCTTTTAAAGTATTACGATCTGTTGCAAAGTAAAGACATTGGCGGGATGCTAGAATTTATCAGCAAAATTGATAGCGAAGGGAAAAATTTGTCGGTCTTTGTTAAGGACCTTGCAAAGCACGCAAGAGATCTCTTGATTTGCTGCTCATGTGATGAGCCTAATGAAATACTAAATCTTCCAGACGAAGATTTTGCCTTGCTAGACAATCAAGCGAAAAAGTTTAGCGAAAGTCAGCTTATTGAATTCCTGCAGACATTTGGCGGGTGTGAAAATGAGCTGCGCTACACACTCTCACCAAGATTGCTACTAGAGACGCTGTCACTTAGTGCAATCAGCGGAAATGGCAATTCTGCAAAAAAAAACTGAAAATGTCGCCAGTTAACACTGCAAATCTTAGCGCAAGGACGGTATGGGGAAAAGTTGTACTCTTTTTAAAGGAACATAGATATGTAGCTCTTCATGTTGCCTGCGGAGATATTACAGATGTAGAGATATCTGGGAATGAGCTTATCATCAATGCAAAAGACGGCATGCTATATAATCTTCTTATTAATGGCAAGCGAGAAATTGAGAGTGCACTGCGATGGCAGGGATTAAATTTCCTTGTCAAGGTAAATTTAATTGAGGATGAAAAAAGCGACATACAGAGAGATTATGAAAGACTTGCAGAAGTCTTTGGAGAAAATTTGATAAAAAGGAGTTAAAAATGGGATATAACAATTTTGGAGGTTTTGGTGGAGCAAACCTTGGCAACTTGATGCGTCAGGCACAAAAGATGCAAGAGGAGATGGCTAAAGCCAAACAAGAACTTGAAGAGAGCGAATTCACTTCATCTGTTGGTGGCGGAATGGTTGAGGTAAAAATGAAAGGAGATCGCACTCTTAGTGCTATAAACATAAAAAGAGAAGTTGTTGATCCTGATGATGTTGAGATGCTTGAAGATCTCATCACATCAGCTATCAATGATGTTCTTGGTCAAATTGCTAGAAAGGAAAAAGAGAACATGCCAAATGTTCCAGGATTTTAATCATGCAAGAAGATATCATTGAAAATCTTATAGAACAATTCAGGTCGCTCCCTGGCGTTGGGTATAAAACAGCCCAGCGCTATGCTTTTTCTATTATTGAAGGAAAAGAGGAGCGGGCAAAACGATTTGCAGATGCCATTTTGCAGGCAAAAGAGAAAATTCATTTTTGCAGCGAGTGCGGGAATTTTACTGATAGAGAGGTTTGTTCTATCTGTCAAACACGGAGTCACAAGATCATTTGTGTCGTTAAGGAACCTAAAGATATAATTTCAATGGAGAAGGTTAAGAATTTTGACGGCGTCTATCATGTGCTCTTTGGAACAATAAGTCCACTAGAACATAGAGGCCCAGACGACATAAAAATTAAAGAGCTTTTGTCGCGAGTGCAAAAGGATAAGGTGGAAGAGGTTATTATGGCCACAAATCCCGATGTAGAGGGAGATGCGACAGCTATGTATATAGCAAAAATATTGAAACCTCTGGGGGTTAAAGTTACAAGACTTGCGCAGGGAATCGCCATGGGAAGTGACCTAGAATATGCTGATGAAGTAACCTTGTCAAAGGCACTTGAGGCAAGACGAGAGATAGATTAAAGGAGCAAAAATGCAGATTACACGCGAAATTGAAAATCTTTTAAATAATGGGGCTAAAAAGGCTGGAGTAGACAAGACGCTCTCTGTCTCTTTTTCTAATATGCCAAAGCTTTGTGATTTTCAATGTAATGACGCTTTTGCACTTGGCAAAGCTTGCAATACAAATCCATTTGACCTTGCAAGCAAGATTGTTGAAAATATTGAAAAGAGCGAAGATTTTACATTTGAAGTTGCAAAACCTGCTTTTATCAATATTAAGCTCACCGATAAAAAGCTGGCAGAGATTGTCAATACATATCTTTTGGACGAGATGAGCGGAGTTGAAAAGCATAAGAAGAGTCAGAAGGTTATTCTTGACTATGGCGGCGCGAATGTAGCAAAAGCGCTTCATGCCGGTCATCTGCGCTCGCCAATTACAGGCGAAGGGCTGAAAAGACTTTACAAACTTCTTGGAGATGAAGTTATTGCTGATGTGCATCTTGGTGACTGGGGCTTGCAGATGGGGCTGACAGAGCTAGAGCTTTATGAAGAAGGGATACTAGATTTCTATTTTGGCAAGAGTACAATCAAGCCGCAATTGACACTTGAGATGTTAAATGAAGCCTATCCTAAAGCAAGTGCGAGGAAGGACAAAGATAGTTCTTTTAAAGAGATGGCTGATGAGTGGACACTAAAAATTCAAAGAAAAGAGCAACCTTACTATGATATCTATCAAGAAATAAGACGGGTGTCTATAGAAAAAATAAAAGAGAACTATCAGGCACTAGGTGCGACCTTTGACCTTTGGTATGGCGAAAGTGACGCTGCGCCATATATTGACAAGGCAATAAAAATTATAAAAGATAAAGGTCTTGCAAAAGAGAGTGAGGGCGCACTCGTTGTTGATGTTGCGGTAGAAGGGGAAAATATTCCAATCGAGAAGAAAGATCCTCAAGAGGTGCAAAGATATAAAAATCCTATGCCTCCTGCTATCATTCAAAAATATAACGGAGCGGCACTCTACGCAACCACTGATATTGCTACCATTCTTATGCGAAATGAAACGATAAAGGATGTAGATCGAATTGAATACATCGTCGATGCAAGACAAAAGACTCACTTTGTTCAAGTTTTCAGAGTTTGTAAAATGGCAGGCATCTCACCAGAGCACCAGCAGCTTATTCATATCGGCTATGGCACAATGAATGGAAAAGATGGAAAACCTTTTAAGACTCGCAGCGGCGACACGGTAAAACTTAGCGATATAATTGATCTGCTTATTGATAAAGCAAGCGAAAAACTTAAATCGAACAATGTTAA
>USKO01000016.1 GCA_900555365.1 uncultured Bacillota bacterium | reverse complement strand
ATCTTTTATACGGCAGCGTTTCATCAAGCTCGCCTTCATTCAAAAGTTCAAACTGTCTTCCTTTTTTAACTGCGTCAATATAATAACTGAGCTTTGGAATATTAAATGTGCCTATAACGATGTCTACAAAAGGAAATTTTTGCATAAGTTTTTGAGCTGTCTGCTCTTTCTGAGTCATACAACCGCAAACAGCAATAATTAAATCTTTGTTTTTCTTTTTAAGTCTCTTTAAATTCCCAACATTGCCAAAAACCCTATCTTCTGCCCCTTCTCGTATAGCACAAGTATTGAATACAATAATATCTGCATCATTTCGGTCACTAGCTAAAGAATAGCCCATATTTTCAAGTATAGCGGCTATTTTTTCAGATTCATGTACATTCATTTGACAACCATAGGTTACAACAAAATATTTCATCTTCTCTCCGTATATCTTAGCTTAAATTAAAATCGATCTTCTTTGCGCGGCAAATCCTTATTAAAGTTTTTTTTGCTAATCTTTAGCAAAAAATGTCGCTTCTTTACAATTATACAATAGAATGTCAAAATTTTCAAATAAAAAATTATCTTATATAACAAATAATTTAAAGAGTTTGTTACATAATAAAAAGGATGAAAAAAAGCTTTAAGTGGATTCTCCTTATTATTTTCTTTATTGTCTTAGCTGCATTGCTCGCGGCTGGGTTTTATATATCCTCTATTTATATGAATGCAAGAGCTATGGCAATTGATGAAGATGCTCTATCCTCTTCAGAAGTATACATAGAAGTCTATGACAAAGAGAACAAGCCTATCAAAGAATTTAACGAAATCAACAAACAATATGCAAATATTGAAAATTTAAGTGATACGACAAAAAACGCCTTTATTTCTATAGAAGATAAAAGCTTTTATAGCCACAGTGGAGTAAACTACAAACGCATGGTCAAAGCACTTATTAACGATGTCAAGGCTCGCAAACTTAAAGAAGGCGCCTCAACAATAACTCAGCAGCTTGTAAAAAACACCCAGCTCACATCCGACAAAACTGTTGAACGAAAGATTAAAGAAATTGCCCTTGCTCAAAAGCTGGAAAAACGCTACAGCAAAGATGAGATCTTAGAAAAATACTTAAACATAATCTACTTTGGGAATAACTGCTATGGTATAGAATCTGCATCAAACTATTATTTTTCAAAATCTGCAAAAGATCTTTCTTCCAGTGAAGCGGCAACTTTAGCAGCTATTATAAAATCGCCAGCAAAATACTCTCCAACAAAAAATCCTGATAATTGTCTTAAAAGACGCAATCTTGTTCTTAGTGAGATGTATAAAGATAATTTTATTCAAGCCGATGAATATAATCTTGCAATCAATAAGCCGCTATCGCTAACTATTAATGAAAAGCCTAAAAATAAGCTCAACTCCTACAGCCAAAGCGCCATTGATGAGGCGGTGTCAATTTTAAAAATTCCAGCAAAAAAAATAGCTTTAAAAGGATATAAGATATATACCTATCAAGATCAAGAAAAACAAAATGCTCTAACAAACGCAATAGATATTGAGGGTCTTGATTGTAACAGCGCAGCTGTTGTAATCAATAATAATAACCACACAGTTCAAGCCTATGTTGGATCAAGTAACTATAAAATTTTAGATGCAAAAAGACAGCCGGGCTCTTGTATTAAACCAGTCCTTGTCTATGCCCCTGCCTTAAATGAAGATATCATCTATCCGTGCACTCCTCTGCTTGACGAGAAGACGACCATATCCGACTACACTCCAAAAAATATCGGCGATGTTTACCGAGGATACATAAGTGCAAGAGAGGCGTTATCAAAATCTATTAATATACCATCAGTAAAAGTTCTTTCATATGTCGGAATTGATAAAGCAAAGTCGTATGCAGAAGATATGGGTTTTGTATTTGATGAAAAGGACGACAGCTACTCTTTAGCTCTTGGCGGAATGACTTATGGCGTAAATTTAGTTCAGCTTGCATCAAGCTACTCTACTTTTGCAAATGGCGGTAAATTTGCACCAGCAAAGTTTGTATCATTTATTACAGATAAAAATAACAAGCTTGTCTATGTAAATAAACCTCATGAAAAACAGGTTTTAAGAGAAGATGCTAGCTATCTTATTACCGACATGCTAAAAACCTGTGCTAAAAGCGGTACAGCAAAAAAACTGGCAAGTTTAAATAAAGAAATAGCAGCCAAAACTGGTACAGTTGGAAAGTCAAATTCCAAACAAAATCTTGATGCATGGAATGTGTCATATACTAAAGATCAAACTATTTGTGTATGGCTAGGAAATTTAGATAACTCGCCAATTTCATATGCTGGCGGAAATCAGCCTACAGAAATAGCGCGCAGATATTTCTCTCAAGTTGAAGATAATTCGCTTTTTAGTGTGCCATCAAGCATTGTTGAAAAGGATATTGATGCAACCGAACTTTATGAAAATCATAGAATAGTGCTTGCAGGAAACAGCACACCAGAGCGTTACACTCAAAAAGAATTATTTTCAAGATTTAATTTGCCAACCGATATTTCAAATAAATTTGTCAACATGGAAAAGCAAAGTTTTAAAGGCAAAGTAAATGGATCTAATGCAGAAATAGAATTTGATGCTAAAAATTATATTACTTATGTTTTTAAAAGTAATGGCAAAACTCTCAAAGAAATTAGCGGTCTTAATAGCAAGCAAAAGGTCATTTTACCACTAAAAAATCAAAAACAAACGATCACTATAGATTATTATATTACTATTAATCCTGATGTAAATGAAAGTGAAGAAATAACTTTTATTAAGACTAAACAAAATTCATCAGATAAAGATAAATGGTTTATATAACTTATCAATTGAATTAGAATTGTTTATTTGTAATATAAAAAGAGCGAAACCCGCTCTTTTGTTTATTTTAATTTACTTGTCCTTATAAAATATGTTATTCTTCCTCGGTTTTGTCCGATTTTATTCCATAAGCTTCTTTTACTTTATCAAAAATTTCATTATATATGTCTTTGTTCTGCTCAAGGAATATTTTAACATTCTCTTTACCTTGGCCTATCTTTTCATCGTTATATGAGAACCAAGAACCAGATTTTTTGATAATATCTTTGTCAAGGGCTAGATCAATCACGCAGCCTACCTGACTGATTCCTTGTCCATAAACAATATCAAATTCTGCTGTTCTAAATGGAGGCGCAAGCTTATTTTTAACGACTTTTACAACTGTTCTATTCCCAATAAAAGTCGTTCCATCTTTGATTGTGTCCTTCTTTCTAACATCAAGTCTAATGCTTGAATAGAATTTTAGTGCTTTTCCTCCAGTAGTTGTCTCTGGCGAACCAAATAGAACGCCGACTTTTTCTCTTAATTGATTGATAAAGATAACGGTGGTTTTGCTTTTATTTATCACGCCTGTAAGTTTTCTTAAAGCTTGACTCATCATTCTTGCCTGCAATCCTACATGGCTTTCACCCATTTCTCCATCAATTTCAGCTTTAGGAGTAAGAGCTGCAACTGAGTCAACTACAACTATATCAACTGAACCAGATTTAACAAGAGTTTCACAGATATTTAAAGCCTGCTCGCCGTTGTCTGGTTGTGAGATTAGAAGATCATCAAGTACAACTCCAAGTTTTTCGGCATATGTTGGATCAAGTGCATGCTCAGCATCAATAAAAGCTGCAGTACCGCCCATTTTTTGCGCCTCTGCCACAATGTGAAGAGAGACTGTAGTCTTACCTGAAGATTCTGGCCCATAAATTTCAATCACTCTACCTCTTGGAATTCCACCAATACCAAGTGCTATATCAAGAGTCAGGCAGCCCGTAGGAATAACATCTATAGGCTCATTGACATGGTCTCCGAGCTTCATAATAGCGCCTTTTCCATATTGCTTTTCAATTTGAAGAAGTGCTTGCTCAAGTGCTTCTTTTTTGCTGTCTTTCTTTAAATCTTTCTTTTCCATAAGTAACCCCTTTTTATGTATTTATTTTAACATAGCTCTTTGTAATTTCAAAACATTTATTAAATTGTTATATCATTTTGCCTCAATTTTTTCGCGAGATTAAATAGTACTGCATTTTTAGCCATTTGTAAGCTTATATTGTGATCACCTTTAAAAATGTTTTTATACAAGAAAATTTCGTCACCATAGCAAATTGCAAATTGATAACAGTCTTCAATTTCGCTCTCTTGTCTATGGACTAAAAGCGCTATCTCACATGATGCTTCCTTCTTGAAATTTAAAGCTTTTTCATATAACATATCTACATCTTTGCACTGCGTATAATCAAAGCGTGATTTTTGAAGAACGCTATCAAAATCATTGTTTTCGGTGAAAAGTTGATTTGTAATAACACCCTTTGTTGAAATTTCCCAAATTGCAATTTTGAAGTCTTTTAATTTTAATAGACGATAGACAATCGCGGCAAGTGTTAAATCATTTTCGCTATAGATATTTTGCTTAAAATATGTGGCAATTTTGTTTTCAATTTCATGCGTCACATCTTTATCGCCTATATACGATAAATATAAATGAGTGATCAAATTTTCATAGATAATGCTATATTCTAGCGTGTCAATTTCCTGTTTTATAATTTCTAGTTTTTCCACAACCTCATTTTCTTTTAAACCAAACAGATGAAATTGGCTAAAATTTTTATTATTATTAGCAAAAACTTTTTCAAGTTTATTTAAGTCGCATTCGATAGGAACAAATATAATATCTCGATCATTATCACCAAAAACGGCTATTTTGTCATCTATAATTTTCTTTTGCTTCCCTATGCAATCTATATTTGAAAATATCAGCTCGTCAATGTTTTTGTTTTCACAAAAAATAATAAGGTTATCTTTTTCAAGTGATAGTGAACAACTTTTATATTTTGCTATTATAATTTGGCTGATATTCACTAAATATTTACCGCATAACTGATTGAAACTATTAAAATCAAAGCTTTTGCGGCCATCAAAAATACCACTTGAAAATATGAAAACCTTATATTCCATTTTACCCTCTTAGTAAATCTTTTAATTACACCACTTTGTGCTGTCTTAAAGCTCGCAAAAAACGAGCAACCTTTTGAAATCTTATTTATTATGATTAATTCCACAATAAACCCATGCTAGCAATCATAGATTCGCTAAAAATTTGGTTAGATAAAATTCATTTTGAAAAGATTATTCTTCTTCCTTTTTGCTATCTTTTTTTACTTCATCTTTTGAAGAAGTGAAATTTTCTGGAGCTTTCTCGGTAGCAAATACTCTTCTATTTTTGATAAGATAACTTGTTCCTGAATAGATTGTAAGCACTGTTGCCACTACAAACAAGATCATCAGAATAAATCTTACAACTGCTAGAGCCGTCTCATTCATCTGAGTGATTGAAACAAGGTCATCAAGAACAAACGCGAAAATCATATATCCTGTCACAGCTACATATTGAAAAGTTGCCTTTATTTTGCCACTCTTCTCTGCAGCAAGAACCTTACCTTTGGCAGCTGCAATTTGACGAAGAGCTGAGATTATAAATTCTCGTGCCAGCATAATTATTACGCAAATAATTCCTAGCCAAGTTGGATAAACTACTGGAGCGCTGCCAGTAAGAGGCCCGCTTATAATTAAGATCATTCCAGTCATGATTAGCACTTTATCGGCTATTGAATCAAAAAATTTGCCAAGGTCTGTGACCATATTATATTTTCTTGCTATGTATCCATCTACAAAATCTGTAAGGCAGGCAATAACAAATACGATTGTTGCTACAAGCTTACCGTATGGAATGAAATCAGCAAGATAGAAGAATATTATTATTGGCAATAACAATAATCTTACAAGTGTGATTTTATTTGGTGTATTCATACCACTTCCCCCTTAAAATTGCTTCCATCAAAGTCTGTTAATTTAACTTCAATAAAATCATATAATTTTACATTACCATTATCTATTATTTTTATCCCAAAGTCAACTGTTGGAGATAATTTTTCGCTGTGGCAGCAAAATTCTCCGCTATTTTCATCAAAACTATCAACAAGCACGGTAATCTTCTTCCCAATCTGGCTTTGCATCCTGCTCGTTGCAATTTGATGTTGCAGGCGCGCTATCTTTTTTAATCTGTACGCTTTTATGTAACGAGGCAGCTGCTTATTCATGAAATAACTTGCAGTATTCTCCTCGCGGTAATATGGGAAAAATCCAGCATAATCAAACTCGCTTTTTTTGATAAAATCTAAAAGCTTGTTGAAATCTTTTCTTTTCTCTCCTGGATAGCCAACAATAAATGTTGTTCTTAGAGCAATTTGAGGATAATTAGTCTTGATTTTTTCAATTAACGATCGCGTCTCATCCTCTCCAAGTCTTCGACGCATACTTCTTAAAATTTGATCATCAATGTGTTGCAATGGCAGGTCAAGATATTTACACATCTTTGGATTTTTTGCAATATATGAAAGCAGCTCGTCAGTAACCTTCTCAGGATAAGCATAGTGAAGCCTAATCCATTTTAAATCTTTAATTTTGCTTAGCTTGTCACATAGCTTTATAAGAGCATTTTCGCCATATAAATCTTCGCCATATCTCGTTGTGTCTTGAGCCACTAAAATAAGCTCTTTTACTCCTCGCTTAACAAGCTCTTTAGCTTCATCTACAAGGTCGTCAATTGGCGTACTTTTATATCGACCTCTAATTCTAGGAATGGTGCAATATGAACAGACATTATTGCAGCCATCAGCTATTTTCAAATATGCATAACTTGGAGTTGTGGTCAAAATTCTATCAAAATTTTTGATTAATTTTGATTTCTCTACGCCATAAAGCTCCTCTACTATTTGACAAATATTTTCATTCTCTCTAAGTCTTAAAAAGCGATCAATCTGTGGGAAGTTTTCTTGCATAGCGGCAAAGCCACGCTCTGGAAAACATCCTGTCACAATTACTTTTTCAACATTGCCATTTTTCTTCAATTTCTCGGCATATAATATATTGTAAATGGCCTCTTCCATAGCAGGCTGAATGAAAGCACAAGTGTTGACAATTAAAATATCGCTATTTTCCACATCATCAGTAATAGTGAAACCATATTCATTGAGCTTTCCAAGCATGCATTCAAGATCTACCCTATTTTTATCACATCCAAGGCTTATGGCAGACACCAACTTTTTCTTTAGTTCTTCCTTAGTCATAGATATCTCCGAATATTGCATAAAATTCATCAATAGTTATATAAACTGAGCGTTGTTTAGATCCCTCAGCGCTTGAGATATAACCTCGCTCTTCCATTTGATCAACAATTCGCGCCGCTCTAGGATAACCAATTGAAAGCTTTCTTTGCACCATTGTAGTTGATGCCACGCCATTATCAATGCAAATTTTAAGTGCTTGAGGCAAGAGCGGATCTACGCCGTTGTTTTCTCCTCCGCCACCATTATTTGCCTTGTTTGGATTATTGATAGCATTGTTAGCCTCTTCATCAAAGATCTCCTCGTTGTTCGCTGTTATAAATGATACGATATCCTTTGTCTCTGGTGTATCAATAAAGCAGCCTTGAAGTCTTTGAGGCTCTGAATCTGCAGGTTTATAGAGCATATCACCATTTCCAAGAAGTTTTTCTGCTCCCGTAGCTCCCATAATAACTTCACTATCAACCCTGCTTGCTACTTTGAAAGCAATTCTTGCAGGAAGATTTGCTTTTAATGTTCCAGTAACAACATCGGTAGAAGGTCTTTGAGTCGCTAAAATCAAATGAATTCCAGCAGCTCTCGCCTTACCTGCCAGTCTTCGAATTTTATCTTCAATCTCGTTCTTCGCAACTGCCATAAAATCTGCAAACTCATCAAAAATGATAACAATATATGGCATCTTCTTGACTTTATATTGCAGTACTTTATCAAGTTTATTGTATTCTATTATATTCCTTACTCGCTCCTCTGAAATGAGCTTGAATCGCCTTTCCATCTCATCTACCGCCCACTGCAGTGCATTTACTGCTTTTGTAGGATCGGTAATAACACGCGGCACAACAAGATGAGGAAGTCCTTCATACATTGAAAGTTCCACTTGCTTTGGATCTATTAAAATGAATTTAACTTCATCAGGCGATGCTTTATATAGGATTGAGGTTATGATTGCGTTCAAGCATACACTCTTTCCAGAACCAGTTGTACCAGCTACAAGCAGGTGCGGCATCTTTTGAAGGTTGCAAATTCTCACATTGCCGGTAATATCCTTTCCAAGTGCAAATGTAAGTGGAGAAGGACTGAGTGAAAATTCTTTTGATTGAAGAACATCCTTAATGCTGACGGTCGCCACCTTATTATTAGGCACTTCAATACCTACAATACTTCGCCCTGGAATTGGCGCCTCAATACGAATTTGACCTTTCGCCGACAATGCATATGCAATATCTGCGTCAAGCGAAAGAATTCTCTTTACCGAAATTCCCTCTGGCATTTCGATTTCATATCTTGTGACCGTTGGGCCAATAACGACATTTTGAACTTTTGCAGGAACGCCGAAATTTTCAAGTGCATTCTCAAGCGCAACTCGTTTGAGAGGTACCTCATCATTAAACAAAGATAGGTCGTCTGATTTTGTGGTAATCAAATCTAGTGGCGGTCTTGTGTATTTATATGGCTTAATATTTTGAGTGGCTTTATCATCATCAAGCTGAACAAACTTTTTCCTCTTTGCGATCTCATCATTAGGTCTAAATCTATTTTCTCTTGGCTGCTGCGAATCAGAAGTTTGTTCGCTATTTTGCATAGAGAAATGACGATCTCTATCTAGATTTATAGACCTGCTTCTATCAATTTCTTGGCTAAATTTTCTATCACGATCAAATGAACTAGAATTCTGTGGTTCTTCTTTTGGCTCTTCAAAAGTAAAGTCGCTATCTTCTTCTTCAATTTGCATCTCTTCATTTTGAGTTTCGCTATGGGCACTTTGCTCTACATCGCTATAGTCTATATAATCTGTATCTTCGCTAGACTCGCGCTCAAGCTTTTCTTGCATAGCAACTTGACGAATTATTTCTTCTGCCTCATTTGTGATCTCTTCTGGCTTAATATTGGTCAAATTGCCTCTAGATGGCTCCTCTTCAGTAAAATCATAATTTTCTTCTTGCAGATAAGAGCTAGGCTGAATCGTCGATGATGATTTTAGCTTATCAATATTGCTATTTATTTCACTTGTTGAAATGTTATTATAACTTTGCTCAAATGTATTTTGTCTAGCCGCAGCACTCTTTGGTTTTGATTGCATAAATTTTTCCATGTCAACCTTTGGTGGAGATAAAAGGTATTCTCGCACCGTCATACCTTGCGGCAGCTTGCTTTTGGTTTGATCTTCTGGTAATACTAAATTTTCTAGTTCATATTTCTTTTCCGCTCTTGTAGAAGATGCTCCTTCAAAAGCTCTATAATTTCCTGCAAGTCCTAGCTTTTCGCGAGCACTAAGCTCTCTCTTTTCCTGCTCTTGCAAATTTCCATCTAACATTACATTTACAGGCTCTTTTTCAACGATTTTTTCTTGAGTTTTTCTGGTAAATCTCGGATTAACTGACGAGCTGTCATTCTCTTTTTCTTTAATTTGCAGCTTGATCGGTTTTTGCATATTCATCGTTTTTCGCACAGAAATAACAGCCTCAATGAAGAAAGCTAAAGAGGTAATAAGTCCAATTGCTAAGATTATATATGTGGCTGCAAGCCCCATAAGATAGGCAAAGCTTGCTGGAATAAATCCTATGATCATTCCCCCTGCAGTAAATTGTTTACTATAATTTAATGCGATATATTCTCCATAGGTTTGTCCATTTGGACTGCCTATTATGATTAGTTGAATTATAGCTAAGAAAAAATAGAGACTTAAAGTTAAGAATATGGCATAGGATTTTGGCATTACATATTTTTTATTGTTAAGTAGCGCCAGTGAAATTAAAAGTCCAAGCACGCATAAAGGATAGACAAAAACACCGAAAATTCCTAGAAAGAAATATTGAAGATCTGGCACGAGGCTTGTCACAGAAAATAAGAATATGAGCGTAGAACAAAGAAGTAAAGTCCAGCCCAATATAAATTTCACATTTCGATTTGATTTTTTCTTATTTTTATTGTTTACTTGAAAAGTAGCCATATTTTTCCTTTTACATCTTGAAATCTCTTATTTAACTATAGCACAATTAAAAAATATTCTCAAGTATCAGCTTAAATTTTTGAGAATATTTTTGTAATATTATTGATTTTTTTGTTTGCTATCATTTTATATGCCTATTGTCTGGCTAACTGTAGTTAAATTGAATCCATTTGTTTGAAAATATTCAATAATTCTTGGCAAAGCTTCCACCGTACTTTGAGTTGGATGCATTAA
>USKO01000015.1 GCA_900555365.1 uncultured Bacillota bacterium | reverse complement strand
TCAGCCGGCTCGAATATTTCTTCCGGAAAATATTCACCGAGTTCGAGTTCCGAGTTGATTTCAGATGTCCACTCTTCATCGTCTGCCGCAGCAGATGTGAACGGATAAACGTAAAGTGCGAGGAGGATAGCTAAAAAGGCAGAGCGCAGTTTGCCACTGAAAGATATGCTTTTTTTCATGTCGTGTCCTCTTTCATTATATATCGGCACACAAGACAACGTGCTGCTTTCATTTTAACACAAATGAGAAAACATGTCAAACAAAAAATAATATTTTGTCGAATAATTGTTCAAAATACCAAAAGCATTGTCCGCACGAAGACGCCGGCATATCCGGCATACCGATTCCCCGGCGATCAGGCAGCAGTCGCCGACCAGCTCATATTTCAGCCCTGTGCGTTCATCCGTGATAAATCTTTCCATTCGTATAGGCTCCTGTTCCTTTCCGCAATCATTGCAGCAGGAGGAATAGCGGAAATCGAATGTATGAATGGCAAAAAAGCGCCGTCTCGGGATCACTCCCAAGACGGCGCTTTTCTGTTGTGGATCAGAGCGAACACTTCACGGCGAAGCCGCCGCTGAAGAAATAGGTGTTCGTCCAATACCTGTTTGGTGGAGCTGAGGGGGATCGAACCCCTGTCCGAAAGCAACTTGACCGGACTTTCTTCGGGCGCAGTTTGTTATTTACATTCCCTTACCGAGGCGTGAACAAACACACTCAACGGTTTGGTAGAGTCATGATGCATGGGCGAGGCAACTCTTACCCGCCGCACGTTCGCCACTCAGATCACACCCAAGCCCGGTTCGTGGCCCTCCCGGGGAGGATGGGCGCCTAATTAGGCAGCCAGAGCAACTTTAGAGTTGTCAGTTAATTTGAAAAAATTGCCGTTGACTTTATTCTTTTTTCATTATATAATTATAATATGAATAAAACAATATCTGAATTTTTGTCTAAACAGAATATAGATTTAAATAAAATAAATAAATTGGATGAGAAGCGTGTTCAATGCGATAAAGACATCAATCCAATTATCTATAACAATGAAATTTTCAAGAATAACAACGAGACAAAAAAAGTTTGTATTGGTGACATCAAAGGTTATGATTATAACTTTATGCGTCTTGGCAATGACAGCTTAATTGAAAATATGTCTACTTTTTTCAATGAAGATGGCGGCGGATATGAAACAAGATCAATTTCAATGCTAGACTACTCTACTGATGAAATAATCGAAAAGCTTTCAAATAGTTTTGAAATAGAGCCTATGTGCTTAAATGAAGCAGACGAAAAAAAATATGTGATCGGAGATAATGGCCTTCATAGATTCCATGTAATCAAAGCGCATTATTTAAAAGAGCTATCACAGATAAATCAAAATGATGCTGACGCTATAGAAAAGCTGAAAAACAAATACATGATTGATGTTAGAGTGAGCGAGCTTGACCTTTTCAAAACATATGCATCGTTTATATTGAAAAGACTGGCCGAGTATCAAAACAAAAAAATCAGAATAGAGACTGAATATGACAGATATTGGAATATCACTGGAAATGTCATTGTTGAGCAGTTTGGTCAAAATCAATCATCACAGGTTATGAATGACAAAGAGCTTGCAACATTTATGAAAAAATACATTGTCGATTTCATATTGAATAAGTCGGTGCATAGAAAAACATATAAAAGCTTTTTTAAAGAAATCAAAAATGCATGCAAAAACTATGACAGCTTTAAAGAATTTTATACGCAGCATCTGCAAAAAACAATAGACCAATTGAATAATTTGAAAAAATCTTGCGCTCATGAGGAGGAGTTTGAATGAAAATATTAAAATGTGCTCAGTCTGACAAGGCAAATTCAGAAAAATATTTGTTGATGGATGGCGATAGACAAATTGGATATGGATACATTATAGAAACCGAGATGAATCCTATTGAAATATTTGTAAACGAAGAAGAAAGGTCCAATGGCTATGGCAAGCTTTTATTTAAAAATTTAATTCAAATTGCAAAGGAAAACGGCAAAAATGCACTATTTTTTGAGATAAAAAGGGAAAATTACCGATTTACAAACATTGTCTCCTCTTCTGGCGCTCGCCGCGTTGGAACAAATGATGGAATTACAAAATGGGTGCTTCCATTATAAACCAATGAAAACACTTTAAAATTTTGATCAAAAAAGACCATAAATAATATGGTCTTTTTTTGTTTATTTACATCAATAAGTTACCGTCATCTGTTTCAATTACTTTTAAAACATTTTCCAAGCTGCCGTCGCTTGCATTGTAATAGAAGTAATAAGTACTGCCCTCGCCAGTTGCCTCCACCTCTACGCAGACAACTTCACGATTATAGTCAAGTGGCGATAAGACATATCTTGCGTTTTCTATTGTAAATTTAGATGGCACTTTCCCCTTTGCGTCAGCTAGTGACAATGATCCCTTGGAAAGAGTACGCGCGGTATGATTAGTAAAGTACGAAGTCGCGTCATAACCTACCACCGTTCCGCTTACCAAATTGACTTTAACCTTTACAAGATCTGGATAGAGAATTATGCCATTTTCTTTTGGAGCAATATTGAGATAGACGTCCTCTTTTATTGTATCATTCCAAACTACCTCGCCGTCCTCTATTCCATTTTCCTTTGCAAATTCAAGAGCAATATTTTTTGCAGCTTCATAATCTATCGTCAGCGCGCCATTCTCTCCAGCGCCTGAAATGGTCAGAATATGTCCCTCAATTTGCGTCATTTGAATATAGAGCTCTTCTTCATTTGAATTTGTTACGCGATAATTATATGTACTGAATTTTCCATTGGTTTCACCTTGGTAGTCAATCTTAACTGCATTTTTATAAAGCTCTTCCAGCTTTGTCGCTGCCTCTTCTTTGCTTATTTTATCTCCCTTCAAGCCTTTTATGTTACTATTTACCACCGAATCTGAGAAAGGTCCATCGTAAATCATTGTAGGATATTCAATGTCATTATTCTTAAGAGAAGATATCGCTCTTGAGAAACCATTTGAATCGGTATCTATATCAAGAGAGGCATCTAATATTGAGTAGCCTCGTTCCATTTTCCTAGCGAATTCATTTAACTGATTTTGTAAATCTACAACGCTTTCATGAACCCGAGTCAAAGTTGAAATTTCATCCTCGCTAAGCGTTCCACCTTTGGCTAGATTATCTGCTAGAGTTGTGGTATAGCCTGAAATTTGATTGACCATTTTTACGGTGTCCTGTATATCACTTTGACTAAGCGGAAGTGAAGCTATTGAGATTTCCGCTTCGCTTGCATTCTGTGAGGCTTCTAAGAGCGTCTTGCGCTGATAGGTGCTGCCATTTGCTGAAATTGTTTTTGAAAGTTTATTTTCTAGATTGTTCACACTGTCGATCAGGCTGTAAAGGTTGCTTTGATAGACATTTTCAAGTTTATTGTGATAATCCATTGCCTTACTGTCAGCAATACCGAAAGCTATACCAAGTGCTGTGGTTGACAATGCTAAAATACCTGTAGCAATTGAAAGCCCTGTGATTATTTTGTTTTTCTTTTTGATTTTTTTGTTTTGATTTTCATTCTCCTGTCTATTTGAGGCAAGGGATGATGTTTTGGTATCTAATATATCGTTATTTTTCATTTCTTACCTCCTTTTAGACTGCAAACACATGGTTGCCAATTGTTACCGTTGTTTGTCTTGACCAAATCCATGAGCTTGTAGCTGTTGCTGGATTGTAGTAATAAATCGCGCCATATGTAGGATCCCAACCATTGAGTGCATCTTGAGCCGCTTTGTATGCTGTGCTGTTAGGTGTGAGATTGATCTGTCCATCATCTACTGCAGTGAATGCGTAAGGCTGATATATTACTCCAGCAATTGTATTAGGGAAAGATGGACTTTCAACCCTATTTAGAACTACTGCTGCTATGGCAACTTGTCCCACATAAGATTCACCGCGCGCCTCTGCATAGACACATTTTGCAAGTAAGTTCAAATCACTTGAAGAGATGCTTGAGCTTGATGATGAGCTTGAAGATAATGTCATCCCAAGTGCTGCCGCTGTTTTAGGTCCAACTATACCATCAACAGAAAGGCCATTTTTTCGCTGGAAATATTTAACAGCCTCTTTTGTAAGTGGGCCATAGATTCCATCAACATTGCCAGTATAATAACCCCACCTTTTTAATTTGGTCTGTATTGTTCTGTTTTCTGCCGTCGTCGTTGCTGCATCGGACGAAATCTCGTCCTGTCTATCTATTTTTTGTGCTTTGTTATCACAAAGAGCAAAAACTCCAACCATGGCAAAAGCAAAGACAAAAATAAATGAGACTATACTTAAAAGTGCTTTTTTCATTTTTCCTCCTATAATACACTTTTAATTATGTCCCAAATGCGCGAAATATATACAATGTTGTCGCTATTTTGCGTTTTTGTAAAGCAAAATGCTGGAAAAACTATACACCACCAATTGTCTCCCTCGCCGCTGCCAAGCTCCAAAATCAGTGCATCATAATAGCCCTCTTCAAGAGTTATTGACTCATATGTGCGAGTAGGAAAGTATTCATTGGCGATCTTGGCATTGGATTTGTATGAAAAGCCTTCTTCCTTTAATACGCCGTTTGCGACATTTTCAATCATGTCAAAATTATCGGCGATGGTCGCCTTTGCCTCTTCAAAACTTTCTATTTCACTAAGAAGAGGTATTAACGCTTCGACGATCTCGTCTTTAACCTTGTATTTGACATTTTGATCTTGAGTTGAATTTGAATTTGCTCTTATATGTATTCTTAAATATTCTACCTCACTTTCTTCTCCTGCAAGCGGAGTGAAGATAAAGATTAGGGCAATCGCAATTATTGATATGGCTATAGTTAAGTATTTCATAACACCTCGGATAGATAAATAATTGCCTTAAAAAGTTATCTGATACATAAAAAAATAGGCAAAATTTTGCCTATTTTGTCTTTATCTGACTTTTTGGTAAAAAAGTATAAGAGTGGTATCTTCGTTTAATGGGAAAACGACATCAGGATTTTGATCTAGAATTTGTTGCTCTTTGATCTTCGCCTTCTTGGCAATATCCCAAAGTTCTTCTCCTGCTCTTGCAAACATCACTTCCATTGCATAATCCTTTTCAGGATATTCTTCAAGGCAGTTTGCCGCACTTATTATTCCACAAACAGTGTCACTGCAATAATTAATACAGATCTTTATTTTCGCATCGTAAAATAGCTCTCGTCCTTTCTTGACTGCTACATCGCTATCATATATAACTGCACTTGCGAAAATCTTTCCGTCCTCGCTACCTTCAAATTTGTCGCTTAGTGAGAAAGGGATTTCAAGTTCGACACTGTTTATTGAATTTGTCTCATCATTTAAATATACAATATAAGTTTTTGCAATTCCCTCAACGAATATTTCATCATCTTTTATATATTTATTAGTAATATTGACATTATTTCCAGCGCTAAAGAGAATTTTGTCAACTCTTGGCTTATCATCTTCAAGCACCATGTTGCCTTCTATCTTTCCTTCAATGGTGTCCATCTTGCAGACATTTGTCATACTGAAAGATTGAGTGGTGACATTGATATCATATTTGGTGCTGTAAAGATCTTGAATGACCTCGATTTTCTCTTCGTTATAGGCGCATACTTTTAGCTCGACAATGGAGGTCACTACAATCTTGCAACCTCTCTCGTCCTGAACAATTTCACTAGTAACCATGTCAGGTCTAACATGAGCATGACCTTCAACTAAACTATCTTTTGTCACGCCTTCAAGTTCAAGCTCCTCTTTAAAGGTTTCATAGATATAGCCGCTTTCAAACTTTTCATCTTCGCTAAGATAGAGCACTCTGCTTACTACTTCGCCGCTGATTGTGACAAAATTTACTCCGCTTTCAACTGACTTGACATAGGCATTGCTTTCTGTAAGAAGAATTTTAATAATCTGACCTCTGCTGTTGATTTCGCTCTTTACTTCGCTCTTGCCATTAGTGCAGCCTAAAAATTTTACAACACTCATTTCTTCATTTTTGCTGCAAATGTCCTCATCGTCACTTCTTATTGAGCCTGTTTCATTGCTAGAGATGATAAAGCCTGATTGCTCAACGATAGCAGTGAGTTTGATAAGATCGCCTGTTATGCTATCAATGTTATAATCAATGATATTCAAATTGATAAGAGCAGTTTGCCCATTCGCAATATCTTCTCCTTCAAATTTTGAGGACAATGGACAGCTTGAACAAACTGTATTTATCTGGCCATCATCACTTAAGAAAATGATCTTGCTATCTATATATCCGCTATAGTTGATGACTCCGTTTAAAGCTTCATAGCTCTCTACGCAGCCCTCAAGACTTATAGATAAGATCTTTTCAACATTACTTCCTGCAGAAATGTTACATTCCACATTGTATTCGCTTTTTGCAAGCGCTTCTTTTTTTGCCACATAAAAATTATTTGATTCAAATGCCATAAACCCTCCACATTTACGAGATATACTTACGCGGATGCTAGATAAAATATGACAAAAAAAGTTTAATTTTCAAAAAAATTGGCAATAAAGAGTGTAGATTGTATATAAGGAGTTAAATATGAGAAAAATAAACAATAATATAGATGAAGTTAAAGCAAAAATCTTATCACTAAAAGGCTGTGAAGTGGAAATGAATATAAATCGCGGAAGAAAAAAATATGATACTATCAATGGAACTATAAAAGATGTATATCCAAGCGTCTTTACTGTGCTCGTTAAAGACAACAATTCTCCTCTTCAAACATTCTCTTACTATGATGTACTATGTGGCAAGGTAACTTTTCTTTAAAATGTGTGTTTTAAATTGAGTTTGAAAGATTAGTTTATTGATTTTTTTAAAAATTAATTTCAAATATTGATTTTTTTATAAAAAACAGGCATGTCAATGTCTGTTTTTGCTTTTTATTGTTTTTGAGTTATTAAATTTCTATTTTTTCCTAATTTAAAGATTTATCTATGGCGCTCATGCGAAGTTTTTGATATTCCTCTTCGCTAATTAAACCATTGTCTCGCATTTGTTTTAATTTGTTTAATTTCTCTTCCAAATTATCAACTGTTTTGCTCGCATTTCTTATTTCACTGCCCTCAAGGCTATTTTGCTGCTCAGGCTTAACACATAGCCCTACTATTCCAAAAATTCCAGACAAAATGTTCACGCCTAGAAAGCAAAATACTATCGCAGTTATGATTTGTCCGCTGTGGCTTTGATTTTTTATTTGACCTTGAGAGTAACTTCGCATGAATATAACAGAAGCATAAATTGCAAGTGCAAGCCAAATAAGAGACATTATAAGCATCACAATAAAAGTTGTTCTCATCATCTCCTGCTCCGCCTCTGTCAACGCTTCTCCTCCCATGCTGCTATAATCGGTGGTTAGGCCAGTTAAAGAAACTATTGCCATAATTCCATAAGTCACACTTCCAAGAATTGCCAAAATCCCGCTGACAAGATACCATACATTTTTCTTTTCCATTTTTACCCCTTTAATAATGAAATTGCTTTTATTTTATCTTCAGCTTTGTAGATGAAGCTGCCGCTAACAATTATGTCTGCCCCGCTTGCTATCACATCTTTGATATTGTCTGCGTTGATGCCGCCATCTACTTCTATTTTATAATTATAGCCATTTTCTCTTCTAATATTATCAAGCTGCTGCAATTTATCAAGCGCCATTGGCATAAATTTTTGTCCGCTAAGTCCCGGTTCTACGCTCATAACTAAAAATATATCCACATCATGTGCAAAAATTTTTATATCCTTTATTGGAGTCTGAGGCTTGAATGACAATCCTGCAAGCAGCCCTGCTTTCTTTATCTTTGAAATACACTCAACAATCTCTTCCTTATTTTTAAAGGCCTCATAGTGAATAGTTATGATATTGGCGCCTGCTTTAATGTATTCATCGATTGACTGTTTTGGCTCTTCGCACATAAGATGCACATCAAGCATAATTAGACTATTTTGATTGATGTTTGAAACTAAACATGCATCATATGTCTTGTTTGGCACAAATTTGCCGTCCATTATATCACAATGAAGAAAATCGGCTTTGCCTTGCATAAACTTTGCATACCGAATGATCTCTTCATAATCTTTAATGGGATCGGTTGAAACACTTACAAAAATATTTTTTTTCATAATAACCTCTTAGAATTTTTTGCTTAATTTTAATTCTTGTAAAATTTTTAGATAGCTATAGTATCTTTCATATGGAATTTTTCCTGCATTTACATAGTCAATCACTCCACACATACCTTCATTTTCGTGAAGGCAGGTGCGATATTTGCATTTCTCCATCGCCTCTAAGAAATCTGGATAATAGCTGGCAAGTTCTCTTTCAGTTATTTCGCAAACTCTTCCTAGATCTAACATAGAAAATCCTGCAGTGTCAGCAATATAGCCATTTTCAAATTTATATAGATTTACAACCCTTGTCGTTTGCTTGCCACGGTTTATCTTCTTAGATAACTCGCCTATTACAGCCAGGCTGTCATTTTTTAATGCATTGATTATTGAACTTTTACCAACAGCGCTCTGACCTGCCATCGCGCAAATGCCTTCGATGTTTCTCTCAAGCGATTTGATGTCATTCTTCTCGGCAGAAACTGTGAGCACGCTGTAGTATTTTTTGTAAATACCCTCAATCTCTTTTATAAACTCTTTTGACGCTATGTCACTTTTGTTTATCACAATAATTGGTTTAATGCCCTTTATGATTGAATAAATTATAATTTTGTCCACCAAGATTAAATCTGGTTTGGGAATTGGCGCGATAATTATAAACATATTGTCCACATTAGCGAGCGGCGGTCGTATAAGCTTATTTCGGCGCGGCAAAACTTTAGTAATCGTCTTGTCAAACTCAACATTGTCTCCAACAAAAATCCCGCTCTCCTTTGTCTTGCCACTTGGCAAAAGTTGAAAGAGCTTCCCTTCGCTTTCCACTGTAAAAAGATTTGCATTTTTTGTTATTACTCTGCCTTGCATAAACTCCTTTTGCAATTGTTAAAAATATTTTTTAAAAGATGCTTAATCTATTCTTGACTGCCCCTTCTTGTAATAAGACTTCGTCTTTTTAGGCTGCGGCGCGCTCACCATTGCAAGCAAGTTCGCGCTTCTTGTAATAAATTTTAATTTTTTTGCTTTGATTAGTCAAATGTTCTTTAATTATTCATTGACAATATCTTGTTACGCAGCTGTCCGCAAGCTCCCTCAATATCTTCGCCCATTGTGCGTCTGACGGTTGCGCTCAGCCCCTCTTTTTTCAAAAGATCTACAAATTGATAGGCAAAAAGCCTCGTCGTCTTCTTCAATGTTCTCTGTGCTACATCGTTTAAGACAATTATATTAAAATGACATAACAGCCCTTCCGTTAGCGAGCGCAGTCTTTTCACATCCTCCTTAGAATCATTGATTCCTTTTATAAGTGTGTATTCAAAGTAAATTTTTCGTTTGGTCTTTTCATAATAATATTTGCAAGCGTTGATTATCTCCTTAAGCGAATATCTATTTGCTATAGGCATAATTTGAGCACGCTTTTCATCAGTTGTCGCATGAAGGGAAATTGTCAATGTAATGTTAAAATCCTCGTCTGCAAGTTTATATATTTTATCAACTAAGCCGCAAGTCGAAAGTGAAATGTTTCTTTCGCTGATATTCAAGCCTTTAGACGAAGATGCAAGTTTTATAAATTTTATCACATTGTCATAATTGTCTAACGGCTCGCCAGAGCCCATCAGTACAATGTTTGTAATCTTGCGTTCTTTCTTGCTCCCACCAAGGTATCTATTGACAAGCAATAGCTGACCTAAAATTTCTCCAGCAGAAAGGTTCCTTGCCAGTCCTCCAATTGTCGATGCGCAGAATTTACACCCCATTCTGCATCCCACTTGAGTGGATAGGCATATGCTATATCCATACTTATATTTCATAAGCACACACTCGACAATGGCTTTATCAGGATAGCTTATAATAAATTTCATTGTGCCATCTTTGCTCTTTAGCATATGAAAAATCTCATATTTAGGATACTGCTCTTCAATAATACTTTTAAGTCCTTTGGGCAGATTAGAAATTTCAGATATACTCTTTGCACTATAAATAGCATCAAAAAGCTGGTCCGCCCTAAATGCTGGCAAGCCCATCTTTTTTACAAAACTCTGCAGTTCGCTATAACTTAAATCAGCTAACATTTTACCTCTTTATTTAAAATTTCGCGATGACCATTTAAAAAATCACTTCCATTCATTCTCTTTCCTGATGGCGCAACGCATAACATTATCTCTATAGCTCCCTCTTTGCAACCTACCACAAAATGTTTCTTATCACTTGCAATCATCCCTTGTGACACTTGCCCAGTATAGAGAGCGGCTTTTAAAATTTTGATTTTCATATCTTGCACACATAAGAAACAGCCCACAGTTTCGCCAAGTGCTCGAATTTTATTAAGTAAACTACAAGCGCTCTTGTTAAAATCAAGTTTGCCATCTTC
>USKO01000014.1 GCA_900555365.1 uncultured Bacillota bacterium | reverse complement strand
AGTCCTGGTGTGAAGATACTTGGAAATGCACTTGTATCCCATTTTTTAATTGAAAAAATTCCTCTTATCAGCGAACTTGACCTTGGATATTTGAATTTCCACGGTCAAATTATAGCAATAACGGGCACAAATGGAAAAACTACAGTATCCTCTCTTTGCGGTGACATCTTTAAAAAATCAGGCAAAAAAACCTTTGTTTGCGGCAATATTGGGCTTCCTTTGTCAAGCGTAGCCTTATCTGACACTAAAAACAGCTATGCAATCTGTGAGGTAAGCAATTTCCAGCTTGAAGGCAGCAAATATTTCACTAGCAATTTAAGCTGCGTGACAAATATAACCCCAGACCATTTAGACAGACATGGAAGTATGGAGGAGTATATTCGAGTCAAGCGCAAGATCATTTCTAAAAAACGAGGACAAAAGGTGGTACTCAATTTGGATGATGATATCGCTAGAAGTTTCTGTCAGGACAATAAAAAAGTGCTCTTTTTCTCAAAAAGACTATTAAATAAAGGTGTATTCGTAAAAAATAACGCAATATATTTCAATAAAACCAAAATTATTTCTCTAAATGATATTCCGCTTTTTGGCGAGAAAAATTTAGAAAATGTCCTGGCAAGCGTAGCAATCGCTTGTAAGTATAGAATTAAGCCCGCCGTTATAAAGAAGGCAATAATGAAATTTAAAGCTCCAGCTCATAGACTTGAATGGCTTGGACAGGTGGAGGGAGCAGAGGTCTTTGATGACTCAAAGGCGACAAATATTGCGGCGGCGCTTGCCTCTATAAACTCGCTTGGCGATAAAAATTTAGTGGTTTTGTTTGGAGGAGAGAACAAAAACTGCGAGTTTGACGAATTGTTTAATAAGGGCTATGATTATGAGCAAATTATCTGTTTTGGGCAGTCGGGAGAGGAGATTGCAGATTGCGCTCGAAAGTATGGATATACTTGTGAGGTATTTCCAACCATGAAACAGGCAGCTGATTTTGTAAGAGCAGGTGCAAGAAGCGGACAAAAAATACTGCTAGCGCCAGCATGTGCAAGTTTTGATGAGTTTGCCTCTTACGCTGCAAGAGGAGAAATTTTTAAGGAGATAATGTTTGGAAATTATCAAAAAATCGAAATGTCGTCGTGACATAATTATCATCATTTGTTTGGTTTTGGCGCTGGTATCATTTGGTTGCTTAATGGTCTATAGCGCCAGTTTTTACAGTGCCCAGTATCACTACGGGAACAAATACTTTTTCCTTTTCAAGCAAATTATGGGCGTTATAATGGGCATTTTTGCAATGATTTTCTTTATGTTTTTTGACTATCACTTGCTAAAGAAATTTAAGTGGTGGATAGTAGGAGTAACATTTCTCCTTCTTTTACTCGTCTTTGTTCCAGGTCTTGGAGTAGAGAGCTATGGTGCTAAACGCTGGATATCGCTTTTGGGATTTTCAATTCAGCCTTCTGAAATAGCGAAATTTGCGCTGGTTATATTTATTGCAGCATATATGTCCGACCATCATGACAAAGTAAAGACCCTCAAGGGGCTCTTGCCAGTTTTAATTGTTGGGGGCATAACCTGCCTTTTAATCATGCTTGAGCCCTCTATGAGCGTAACAATGTGCATAGCGTTTGTAACCCTCTTTATGCTTATCATTGGAGGAATGAGTAAGAAGCATACTTTAATGTTTTCAATTCCAGCCGGAGCGATAGTTCCTCTTTTAATAATTCTAGAGCCATATCGTTTAAAAAGGTTGCTGGCCTTTATTGATCCTTGGGCATCGCCTCAAGGAGAAGGTTTCCAACTTATACAATCTCTCTATTCGTTGGGAGATGGTGGCTGGTTTGGAGTAGGGCTATTCAATTCAAGACAAAAATATCTTTTTTTGCCATTTGCAGAATCTGACTTTATTCTCTCAATCATTGGCGAAGAAATAGGTTTTATAGGCTTGATTGCTTTAATGAGCGTGTTTTTATTCTTGATTATCAAGCTTATTAAAATAGCGCTTTCTGCTAAAGATAGATTTGGAAGCATGTTGGCAAGCGGGGTTGCTTTTATAATTGGAGTTCAAACTCTTTTAAATATCGCAGTAGTAACTGGCTCAATCCCTCCAACCGGTCTTCCTCTTCCATTTATTTCAAGCGGCGGAACAAGCGTCATGGTTTTTATGGCAGGTATTGGAATTTGTTTAAACATTTTAAAACAAAGCAAAGGCGAAGATGTCAAAGTTGTGAATTTTGATAAATTCAAGAAAAGTTTAGCAAAAATTGAAAAAAAGAAGAAAATTAATTGATTTTGACAAAATTCTTTCTTATTTTGAAAAATTTTCAACATTTCATTAAAATTTTTAATTTTTATATTGCCGCTTATTTTTTAACATATATTTTAAGGTTGTCACTTAAAACTAGATATTTCATATAATTTTTATATGGAAAGTTTTTATATAGTAGGTGGAAGTCCGCTCTATGGAACCGTCAAGATTGACAGTGCCAAAAATTCGCTTCTGCCAGTGCTGGCTGCCTGCATTTTAGTTAAGGGTGAAATTCTTTTAAAAGATGTACCAAAATATAGTGATGTAGAATCAATGACAAAAATCTTATCGCATCTAGGGGCTAAAGTTGAGAGGAAGGGTGATGATCTATATTTGGACTGCTCGCAGCTGTCAGCTGCAGATGTGCCAGATGAGATGGCAAGAGTGGTAAGATCTTCAGTCTTCACGCTCGGCCCAATTACTGCAAGGATGGGGAAGGCAAAAGTTGCTTATCCTGGGGGATGTGATATAGGACTAAGACCGATTGACATCCATTTGGCAGGATTAAGACAGCTTGGAGCTAAAGTAGTTGATAAAAATGGGTACATATATGTAGACGGCAGCAAACTCTCTGCGAGTGATGTCATGCTTTCTTTCCCTTCGGTTGGTGCGACTGAAAATATCATGATGCTCTCAGTCTTTATAGAGGGGCAAACGAGAATTTTTAATCCTGCCAGGGAGCCAGAGATAGTTGATCTTCAAAATTTCTTGAATTCGTGTGGCGCAAAAATTACAGGCGCAGGAGGCAATGTAATAGCCATTGAAGGAGTTAAAAGTTTACATGGATGCGAGTATAAAGTTATACCTGATCGAATTGAAAGCGGCACTATTTTGATAGCGGGCGCTATGTGCCGCGGCGAAATCGAACTTGAAGGTGCACTTTCCAGCCATAATCATGCACTCTTGACAAAACTTATGAAAACCACTTGCAAAATTAAGTGCTATAATGATAAAATAATCTTGAAAAGTACCCGCCGTCCCAAATCTTTTTTAGAGGTTGAGACTGCTGTTTATCCAGGCTTCCCTACAGACTTGCAGGCGCCTATGATGGCTCTTGCATGCGTAAGCGAAGGCTACAGCATGATCTGTGAAAATCTTTTTGAATCAAGATTCAAGCATGTGGGAGAGCTTATGAAAATGGGTGGCGATATTCGGTGCAAAAATGGCATTTGTGTCATTTGCGGCAAAAAGAAAATTTACGGCGCCGATGTCAAAAGTCCAGATCTGAGAGGGGGCGCAGCTTTAGTACTTGCTGGGCTTGCGGCAGAAGGTTATACAACCGTGAATAATATTGAATATATTGACAGAGGGTACTATCATTTAGAAGACAAACTTTCTAGTCTTGGTGCTTCTATTAAAAGGATAGGATGTGAAAAAGGGGTGGATAATTGCAATTAGTGTCGCTATATTTGTGATAGGACTTTTAGTTCTTTTATCTTTTACGCTTTTTTCACTAAAAGAAGTTCGAGTAGACTATAAGACAAGCTTTTCGGAAGTAATAAATGAAGAGGATTTAATTGACCGTGGCAAATTTGCCTATAAGGGCTCAGTTTTCTTTCATGGCAAGAGTAAATATATAGAAAATATTGAAAGGGCCTATCCAAATGTTAAAGTAGTCAATATTGAAACAGTTTTCCCTTCCACTTTCGTCATTCATATTGCTCAAAGGCAAGAGGTTTTTGCGATCTTATATAACGAAAACTATTTAATTTGCGACAATGAATTTAAAGTGCTTAGAATTGCAAGCGACTTTTCTTCATCGCAAACTAGTCCTATACTTTTGCAAGGAATAGAAATTGAAGATGACAATATAACGGTGGGTAGTGAATTGAAAATAGAGGGCTACTATGACATCTACAACAGCTCTTTGAAGAACAATCGTCCGCTTAGCAGCATGCAAACCATTTTAAACACAATCACTTTTTCGCAAATTTATGATGAGGTTTTATTGACCTATCAGCCTGCCGTAACCTTTACGCTATATGACGGACAGAAGTATATTATAAAGAATTGTGGATATGGACTTGATGGCAAGATGAAACTTTTCTATGATGTATATAGTCAAATTTACACCTATATTGGACAAACCATAAAAATAGATGGCGAAGAGATTGTTTTGAGCGAAGAAAACTTAAAAAATGCAACAATTTTGATCGATAATTATTATGATTATTCGCAGCATGACGAAAATGATTGTTATTTTAATATAGTTAAGTTGACAAATAGTTAGAATTGAGTTAAAATTTAATTAGAAATAGTTGCTTGAAGGTGCATATGATAAAAGATAAATTTGTTTTTGTAATTGATATTGGCTCTTCCAAATTGCGTGCAATGCTTGCAGGCAATGGTCTTAATAATACTTTTATTATAAAAGCATTCAAAGAGATTGATTATGATGGTTTCTATGAAGGCAAATTTTTAAATCAAGAAAAGATTGCCTCTCTCTTTGAACAGATTACAAACGAGTTTGATATTGATTCAAATAAAAAAATAGACAAAATATATATTTCAGTTCCTTCAGAATTCTCTTCAGTGACCAGAACTGATGTTACTATAAATTTTGGTGACAAACGAAAAATTAAAAAACAGGATATTGATTCATTATTTTACATGGCTGGCGAAAAAGCTAAACATGTGGATGTTGAAGTTGTCTCTGTCAATGCCATTTCTTACTTATTAGATGACGGACGAGGAGTATCTAATCCAATTGGCGAAAGCGCAATGTCGATCAGCGGCAAACTTTCGGTTATATATGTGAAGAGGGATTTTGTCGATTTATTCAATTCTATTGTGGCAGGCCTTGGATTTAACCAAGTTGAATATATTTCAGATCCTCTAAGTCAAGCGCTCTTCTTGCTGCCTAAAGAGAAGCGAGAAGATCTATCTTTGATTGTAGACGCGGGCGATCTTACAACTAGTATAGCCTTTGTCAAGGGAGACGGTCTTTATGCCTTGACAAGTTTTTCAAGGGGCGGAGGATTTATAACTAATGATTTAGCGGAAGCTTTTGATTTGACAATGGGCGAGGCAGATAGACTTAAGCGTCAAATTGTTTTATCACTTAAAGGCAAGCAGAGTGATTGCTATGAGCTTACAAGCGACAGCGGCAAGATAATACGAATTTCGCTTAATAGCGTCAATGAGGTTGTAGGTTATCGCATTGAAGAACTTGCTCAAGTGATCAGCAAATGTGTACAGCTCAGTACCAATGAATATGTTACATATCTTCCAGTATACCTAACAGGAGCAGGGCTAGGCAAAATCAAGGGCGGCAGAGATTATTTAGCCAAATGCCTTGGCAGAAATATAAGCTATGGTTTGCCACCACTTCCTGGCAAGGATAAGCCAGAACTTGCATCTATACTTTCCTTAGCTGGAGCTGCTTTAAAGGAAGAAGAGTAGGCTTTTTAGAAAAAAATAAATAAATATGTAAAATTCTGTTGAAATTTTAGAAACAAACAGTTATAATGTGAATGTATAAATATGCAAAAATTTTGTATAAAAGTCCGATTTTATACATTTAATAAAAAATTTTTATAGAAATGATTGCAAATTTATTCAAAAAGTATTACAATAAGATAAATTAATGGTCAAGGAGAGAAATTTATGAACGATAATAGAATTACTTCCATTGCGAAAATCAAGGTACTTGGAGTTGGTGGCGGCGGCAATAACGCTGTTAATCGTATGATTGATGCAGGAGTTACCTCTGCTGAGTTTGTTGCAGTCAACACAGATCAGCAAACCCTTCTTGTGAGCAAGGCTGAAACTAGACTTCAAATTGGTGAACGCTTGACAGGTGGTCTTGGCGCTGGTGCTAGACCAGAAATAGGACAAAAGGCCGCTGAAGAGAGTAAATCTTCTATCACTGAGATGCTTAAAGGGACAAACCTTCTCTTTATTACAGCTGGTATGGGTGGCGGAACTGGAACTGGTGCGGCTCCTGTTATCGCACAAATTGCTAAAGAGCTTGGCATTCTCACTATTGCAGTAATTACAAAACCTTTCAGTTTTGAAGGACCAATCAGAGCTAAAAATGCTGAAGAAGGTCTTGAAAAATTGAGAAAATATGTAGATGCACTCGTTGTAATTCCAAATGAAAAACTCCTTGAAATTGTTCCAAAGAAAACTCCTCTTGCAGAATCTTTCAGATTCGCTGACGATGTTTTAAGACAAGGCGTGCAAGGTATAAGCGACCTTATCGTTTATCCTGGACTTATCAATCTTGACTTTGCCGATGTTACAACCATTATGAAAGATAAAGGTCTTGCTCATATGGGTATTGGCTATGGAACAGGCGATAATAAAGCACTTGACGCTGTTAAACAGGCTGTTGCAAGTCCTCTTCTTGAAACAACAATTGAAGGAGCAACCGGACTTCTTATCAATATTAAAGGTGGCAATGACCTCACTCAAGATGATTTAAGCGAAGCTGCAGCGCTCGTAAGAGAAGTTGTTGATAAAGATTGCAATATCATCTTGGGGACAAGCATTGATGAAAATATGCATGACGAAGTTGAAATCACCTTGATTGCTACAGGCTTCCCTAATCCAAACGAAGAAAAACAAGCAAAGAATGAAGAAATTGCAGGTGCAAGATCAATCGGGAATATGGGACAAAGCAAACCTGCCTTCTCAGCTCGAAGCATGTTCTCTAACTATGTTCAAAAAGAAAGAGAAGAGGAAATGTCAAAACCAGATGTTTCTGTTGAGAGAAAAGCTGATGAACTTGGCTCTTCAAGAGTGGATCTTAAAAACTCAAATGTTCCACCTTGGATTGAAAAATTAAGAAAAAATAAGAAATAGGATAACATTTAAAAGGTAATAAATTAAGAAAATCAAATCTCCCTTTTGGGAGATTTTTTTATATAAAGTTTTAAACATTGTTCTTTTGAAAAAGAGGTGAGTTATTATTTTTTGGTATTGATTATTTTTAGATATTGTGTTATAATAAATTTGAAAATAAAAAAGCTTTAAGGAAAAAATGATGGGATTTTTAAAAACTGTTATAGACGTAGTTTATAAAATAGCAGGCAGTTTTGCTGAGGGTTTAGGCTTGAATAAGCCTATCAAAGAGGGGCAAAATCTTTTAAAAGAATCTTTGACTTTTAAAGGTGGAATCTTTGACAAGAATTTAACGGGAGACAGTTTGCAAAGAAAATTGGCAAGTGATCAGGCTAAGTCAAATGAAGAAATCTTAAAAGAGTTGAAGCTTATAAGAGAGCAGCTGCGTATACGGGAAGAGTTCTATCAAGATAGAGAAGTGTAAAAAGAGGCTATGAAAGTAGCCTTTTTTTATTTTCAAATATAATTGTCTAATTTTTTTCAAATTATAAGAAAATTCGGCAAGAAAGTATAGTTACAATTTTTCAAAATTATTTTAAACTATTTTAGGATCGCTAAGAAATTGTTTAAAGCAAGAGAAATGGAATTTCAAGTGACCACATGAAATTATGGCAACGGACCTTTAATTTAGCCTTAGGCATTTTAAGATAGAGAGGAAAAATGGAAATTGAGATAGAGCTATCTTTAATAATCAACACATTTTTAAATTCGTTGATCTTAAGCCTTAGCGCTAAGCTGTTAAAAGAGCGAGCAAGGTTGTTTGTTTTGTGGGCACTTTTGGGCGGCGTCATAGCTATCATATCTCCATTGTTTGCTTTGCCATTTTACTCAAAAATTTTGCTAGAGGTATTCACTTGTTTTCTTTTAAGTAGCCTAACTTTCAAGTTTACAACATGGAAGCGGTTCTTTGTAATTTGCGGTGTAGTAACTCTTACCACTTTCCTCTTTGGAGGAGCAAGCTATGCATTACAGAGTGCTATTGGGCAATTTCCTCTGTTTGTAGTGGCAATCGTTGGAATAGTCATCTATTCAATCACTAAGATGATTTTAGTGCACCAACAAAGACGCAACAAGATTGATAATTTCAGCTTTAAAGTGACTATCAAAGATGATGGCAAAGTATTACAAGAAGAGGCTTTTTTAGACACTGGAAATATGTTGTACGACACTATAACCAAAAAGCCCATCATGCTTGTCACCTTTGATATCTTTCATAAACTTTACAGCGATATTACTTTCATCAATGCTTTTACAAAAAAAACAGAAAACTGTTCTATTAAAAATGGTCACTACATAAAAATTAATAGTATAGGGAGTGGGACAAGCATGCTCGTTTTTACTATTGACGAACTGATAGTAGGCGACGAGGAGCGATCTTTTAAAAATGTGGCGCTTGGGCTATCTTTTTCGGGGTTTGATAAAAGCTTTGGCAAAAAGATTCTATTACATAGCGAACTTGTTTAGGAGGAATTATGCAACGATTAATTTTTAAAATCCGTCTATTTTTGTACAATCTTTTTCATAGGAAAAACTTACTTGATGTTAAAAATATTGTCTGTTATGTCTGTGGCAATGAAGAGTTTTTGCCACCCCTTGATAGTGCACAGGAATATCAGCTTTTACTTAAAAAGGAAAAGGGTGACATCGCTGCTACCGAAAAATTGATAGAGCATAACTTGCGCCTTGTTGCCTATATCGCAAAAAAGTTTGAGTCAAGTGGAATAGAGTTTGAAGACCTAATTTCTACTGGTGCAATTGGGCTTATTAAGGCAGTCAAAACCTTTAAGGTTGACAAGAACATAAGACTTGCAACTTATGCCTCAAGATGCATTGAAAATGAAATCTTAATGCAGATAAGAAAGATTGGAAAGATCAAGAATGATGTCAGTCTTGACAAGCCTCTTTGTGAAGATGGCGACGGCAATCAGCTTGTACTTGCCGATATTTTGCCATGCGAAGATGATGTGATATCGCAAGCTGTAGACGCTCCAGCAGAAAAACAACTTATTAGTGAGTTTATATCCAAATTAAACAGCAGAGAGCGAGAAATAATGATACTTCGCTATGGTCTTATGGGACAAGAAGAGCTTACTCAAAGAGAGGTCGCCATAAAGCTTGGTATAAGTCAGAGCTATATATCAAGGCTTGAAAAACGCATTCTCAGTGATATGCGTATAGAACTAGAAAAACAGCTGTCAATTTGAAAACTTTTGTCCTTTTTTGTCGAGGCAGTATAATAAATTTCTCGAATGCAAAAGATATACCATGCGGAGGGTGGTATGTCTTCAAAAGTCAATATCTGTGGGGTTGACACTTCAAAACTTCCTAAACTTAAGAATAGCGACATGGTAGAACTTATGAAAAAAGTCAAACAAGGAGATGACAAGGCAAGAGAGTATTTTGTGGTAGCCAATCTCAGACTTGTGCTATCTGTCGTTCATCGCTTTGGTGGCCGCGGAGATAAAGCAGATGACATGTTCCAAGTAGGATGTGTTGGACTTATGAAAGCTATTGATAATTTTGACGAGAACTTGAATGTTAAGTTTTCGACTTATGCCGTTCCAATGATAGTTGGAGAGATAAGAAGATATTTGCGAGACAATAATTCTATAAGAGTTTCGCGCTCCATGAGAGATATAGCATATAAAGCTTTGCAAGCCAAGGAAAAGCTTTCAAAAAGCTGCCTATATGAGCCAACTATGGAAGAGATTGCAAAAGCAATTGATATGCCTACTACAACTGTAACCTTTGCACTAGACGCAATAAGCGACACAGTTTCACTTAGCGAGCCAGTTTATACCGATGGCAGTGATACAATTCATCTACTTGATCAAATTGCAGATGAAAAACATACAGATGAAAATATATATGAAAACATTTCTATCAAAGACGCTATAAAAACCCTCTCCGATCGCGAGAGAGAAATTCTTCTGATGCGCTACTATGTTGGGAAAACGCAAACTGAAGTTAGCGAAGAAATTGGGATAAGTCAAGCTCAGGTTTCAAGACTTGAAAAAAATGCGCTCAAAGTGATAAAGGAATTTTTGGTTTAATTTGTAATTTTTTGACGAAACTGGTCATATCTTAAAATGTGGAAAGTACATTTTTAGAGCTTCGATGCAAGGAAGTAGTCAATATATTAGATGGACGAAGACTAGGACATATCACAGATATGGTTTTTGACCTTGGCAGTGCAAGAGTGCTTGGATTTATTGTGCCGGCCGAGCGGACGGGCTGGAATTTGTTCAAAAATACTGACCAGCTTTTTATTCCGTATGGATGCGTTGTAAAGATAGGCGAGGATGCGCTTTTAGTAGAGCTTCCATCTCAAGGCGTTCCAACCAATCCTTATGTGCTAGCGCAGAATAAAAAGACATAAAAATGTTAAGGCTATTTTGAAAAACTTAACATTGCCTAAAAATTTCAATTTTTTAAAGAGCAGAGGTGCTCTTTATTTTAATTATTGTAATAAAATAAAAAAAAAGCGTTTAAAACGCTTCAGACCGTAG
>USKO01000013.1 GCA_900555365.1 uncultured Bacillota bacterium | reverse complement strand
TTACAGATATTAATCAAGGAGGCATCATGAAAAAGTTTCTTGTAGGAATGTTAAGTGTATTCTTACTTATGGGAGCGTCTATTCTCGCAGCGTGCGGGAGCACAAAAGTCGATCTTACTTTGTCACGCGACAGCGTGTCCATTTTGTATGATAAAGAATCTCTAAGCCAAGAAGTTGTTGTTGCAACTGTGTCTGGTGGGAATGATGTTGTTGTCAGCGCAAGCGTAAACAACAGCTATGAAAATATTATATCTGCATCGGCAACAGCGGTAAGTTCCAACAGATGGGAGATCACTATAACCGCTCTCAATGAAGGTCAAGGCGAAGTTGTCGTTATGACCAATCAAGGAAATGTCTCCAAAACTATAAGCGTCGATGTTTATAGTGAAGTTACAAGCATGACTCAAAATCAGAATGAAAATGTAGTGCGAAAAAACTATGCTGTTCGGGGCAGGAGCAATGCACTCGTTGAAGAAAATCTTCTATCTTTCCAGCCGTCTTCACTTTCAAGACGCACAATCACTTGGTCACTTCCTACTGGAATTGAAGGTGCACAAATAGAAGGAACAAATTTAATCATTGACGAGGGCTATTCTCAAAATACCATAACTTTAACGGCAACAACTGAGAAAAACATCTCTGCAACTGTTGTTTTGCCTGTTATTGATCCAATAGAAGACGAGCTTAGTTTGTCGTGGTCATATAGCCTTAGCTCACAGTTTGAGCCTATCACAGAAGATAACAATCTTTTCAATATCGTTCCAAACGAGCCTACTGATGAGCATTACACAGGATACATAAAACTAAATTATGCTGGAGATCTTACTATAACTCCAGTCATTTCTCTTTCCTCTGGCGCCGCAAGTGATGGGAAGCTTATTGTAAACAGATATGGCGAAGACGAGAATGGATATCCTATCTATTCAGTCTATGTAGACCGAGAAATTAGCAATGTCAATCAAAACTATAGCATATATTTCCAAGTAGGATATGAAAATTATGACTACGCGATCGACACCTCTGACAATTTAATCAGCATTAGAGCGCGAGAAGTGGTAAATGACATTGAAATTAGAGGAGAAAACAATCAATTAATTGCAAATAAAGAAACCATGACTTCTTCGCAAGTTCTATACTCTGAGTATTTGAATTCGGCAGGAGAAATGTTCAATATTGAAGTTTTGCCAACTACAGTTGAAAATTATTCCAACAGATATTCAATCTCAGTTACTATGAGTGGGCTTGGCGGTTCAGTAGTGGAAGATGGAACTTGTCCTGTTATCATTCAATACTATGACCAAATTAATCAAAGATGGCAAGAAATTGGATTAACTTGGGATGAAGAGCAGAATGCATATGTATCGCGAGAAGATGCGAATATAGATTATAAAACCATATATCTCAAAGCACATTCTGATCTTTTACAGCAAAATGTAAGCAATGTATACATCACTTTTACAAGTGTTGATAATGACAATATTTCGACAACCGCGCAGCTTGAACTTGTTAAATCAGTATCGGCAGAGGAGTTTGTATTTGAAAATGCAGATTTTCAAGTTGATAGTTCGGAGCGCTCAACATCGCTTGTAATAGAAAAAGTCTTCACTCTTACCGGACAAACAGATATTGATGGTATCAGTGTTGAAGTTAACAGCGAGCATGTTGATATAGAAGGTCCTATCAAACTTTCCAACACATCTGACAGCGTAACATTTAGAATAATTTTGACACTAAGAAATAATAGTTATGGAGTAACCTCGCTTGACAGCTATAGATTTGTTCATGAGAATGGACTAGTGAGCGAGGATTTTGCCATTAATATCTTCCTTCCTTTAACAGAGGCAGGCATTATCTATGATCAAGGTAGCAATAACATTGATTCGGTAACATATAGCGTAAACAACAACAATATTTATTTTGCAGATGGTACTACAGGTACAAATTCGTCAAGCTTATCAAACATAATGATCAAAAACGGATCTACTGTGCCAGTGCTTTATCGCTACAACTCATCAAACAACAACTATGCTGTGGCAGATATTGATGTTCACTATTATGATTTAGATTTTGAACTTGAAGATGACGGCACTCTCTCGCAAGAGGCTAGAAAAGCGCAAGTTGATGCATTTAAGAACCTTTTGAATGACCCTGCAGGCATTGCTCAAATTATAAATGGTGCTTATGCAAACGAAAATGTAAGTAAGTATGCTTATTTTACTTCTGACAAAAATAACATTATCTCTTCAAGCGTAGGATTTACCTATGCCGTAGTTACATTTACTGGCGCAGGTAGCGGCGAGAATGCAGATGAGAATGGACAAACTCAAATAATACGAATTATTTTGATTGAAAGTTATATCGCACCAAGCAACCTTACAGTTACTCCAAACAGAGATAGCGAAGTGAGCCTTTATGCCTCTGATACAGTATCTTCAAGCGATTCAACATTAACACGCAAAAACATAACAATCAATTTCAGAAATAGTAATGTTACATATATTGATATTTCAAATTTTGAATTTGTTACAACTGCAAGAGATTCCTACGGCAATACACTTATGGGCAATGCCAGCGTGAGCGGCAATTCAGTCACATGGGAAAATGGCAGATATGCTATTGAAAATATAATTATCAATGATTATTCAATTTCTTTTGATATTGTATCCTCATCACTTCAAGGCGCTTCAAGCTTCAGCGACTCCTTGCAAGTTCACTACAAACTTGAAGTACTATCTTCTTTAGGACAAATCACAGAAAGAGATGTAATGTGGACAAATATTTCAATTAATATTGTAAACGCTCAGCGTATTGAAAGTTTGAAATGGGAAGGAGAAGATGAAGAAGGCATCTATTTTGAGATAGGAGATAGCGAAGCCCAATATATAATGCTCTCATCAGCTCCATCTAACGCTCAAAACAACAATATTTCATACCTTATTACAAATGAAGATGGAACAGTTGATTATACCAATACCGCAATTGTATCTGTTGGCAACTACATTAATCAAAATAGACTTTCATTAAATCTAAATGGAGATCTTACGCAAGGCACAACAGGATATATCTATCTTCTGCCAGAAGATGCCATTTACAATGGACAAATTACATATTATTTAAAATCTGAACAGATAAACGAAAGCCAAACTTTATATTCTGTATCTTTTGAATCTCTTGGTCAAATTTATTCTGGCTCACAAACTTGGTATGATTTCCTTATTCAAAACGCATATTTTAAATCAAACGCATCTGTAAATAGCGAAGCCAAAGATATAGATTTCAGTGAAATTTTAATTCGAATTAAAATTACAGTAGCAGACGGACGCAGCTTTGAACATGCATATAGAATTTATACAGCTGAAGAATTTGCAAACCTTTCTCCGTCGCTTTATTACAGACTAATGAACAGCATTGAAATCCAATACACTGGCACTGCAAAAGAGTTGACGGGTGGAATTGAAGGCAGGGCTTATGACGATGAGAACGGCTCATGTGCAACAGTTACCTTCCTTAGCGGCTCTAATTCTTTCATAGCTACTAATAGCGGAACGATCAGAAATATTAATTTCAATGGAAATATTTCAGCAAATGGTTTTGTTGCAAATATAAACACAGGAACCATAGAAAATGTAACAGTAGATGTAAATGGCACTTATGCCAGCGTGCTTTCATTTAACGGTGGTTATGTAGGTGGAATAGCAGGTCAAAACAGAGGAGAAATTATCAATTCATCTGTTTTGGGACTTCAGATTACAGGCACAAATGCTAACTTTATTGGCGGAATAGCTGGTCAAAACAGCGGAATTATTGAAGGCGCTAGGGTTGAATTTTACAATCTTCAAACTGGCAGCGATCAAGATGGCAATATGACTACATCCATCAATACTTTCAGCGGAGCCACCTCCATAGGAGGTCTGGTTGGTGAGGCAAGCGACGGCTCAAGCATAACCAAGAGCTATGTATACAATTATGTAGAAGATAAGCAAGCGTTAACTGGAGGCTATTCATTTATTGCCAGTGTTACTGGGGCGATCACACTTGATGAAAGCTTTGCTGTAAGAATTTCTGACAATTTATATGGTGGCACAGGCTCTATTACAGGAGAATGGTATAATGCTACCGGAAGTGGCACTTCATATGTTGTTAGTTATTACAAAGATAAAGCGGATGCAACAACGCTATCTGATAAATATATCTCAAGCGGGCAAACAGGCTTCCTTGACTATGTAAATAACGGAAATGCATATTTCAAAAATGTTTATCAAAGTGAAAAAGTTTCCTCTATAAACGGCGAAATTCAAACTACATTTGATAATAATGGCTATTATAAATCTATAGCTGTAAGTTCAAATGAGGGTATACTGCTTTACTATGATATTTCATCAAGTTTAAATAGCTTATCTCAAAGTGCGATCAATGACCTTAATGCTCTTAATACCATATCTTTAAGAGATCTAATTAGCGGTGGCGAGTCATCAGATAATTTGATTGTTACTTCTTCAAATAATAATGTGCTCAGGGTAATTGGCAGCGACATAAAAGTTGTTGGCAGCGGTGATGTCACACTTAAACTTTACTCAAAACAAGATGTTTCAAATTCTAAACCGTTTTATGTAAAAGTGATAAATTCAATTTCTAATCTGATTGTATCTTGGAGCGACAAGTCGGGGCATACTTTTACAGTTGAAGATGATTCAATATCATATTTACAAAAAACTACTACAAGAAATTATATCGTAACTTACGAAAATTCTTCAGTTATTCTAGGAAATGGAGCTGATCGATATAATTTAGTAACTAGCGATGTAACTTTAGAGGCCTTGGCGACTGGCGAAGGGAACTTAGTAAACATAGAGACAAACAGCAATGTAGTAAGAATTACAGCTGATATGGATTCTGTGGAAAGCAATGTCACAATAAACCCAAGAATTTATCCTCAAAATCCAGACGGCAGCGAGAGCAGCTATCAAACAGCATTAAATGACACTTTTGGGAGAAATTTCACAATAACTCCAACCGATGGTGTAATAGAATTTAGTGTTTCTGAAGGCGGACTTTCAATCACTCCTTCTACAAATGCAGTAATGCGAGTAAGAGTTATTACAACGGCAGTAGGTGATAGCGAGACAATCTTGCCGCAGGTAAGAGATAATAATGGCAATATTTTAGGTGGAATAGCTACTGATTCTACCGGAGAGTATAGTAAATATTCCTATGTATATTATCTTCCAGTTGACCTAAGCACACCTTTTATGGGCGCTTATATAAATCTCGTTGAAAGTTATGAAGATAGTAGTACAGGCTACTATACATATACATTTGAAGTTACCTTTGAAATAACTCAAAGCTATAAATCTTTGATCAGTGAAGATCAATCGTTTATTGTATCATTTATCAGTAATAGCGGCAATGACAGCTATTATCAAGATAGCAATGCAACATTCACATTAAACCTTTCTAAACAAAAATTTACAAATATTGATGTAAATAACTATTTAATCGAGAGTTCAAGCTGGGTAGGCAATAATACCAGCGGCTATGTAACAGTACATACAGCTGGAGAGCAGACAAGCGTTCTTGCTCCTGGAGGCAGCTCGGTATTGCAAGTAAGTGTCAATCCAGACTATGCATACTATGACTATATGCAACTTTCTTATAGCGGCGCAACAGTAAACAACGCTCTTCAATTTGAACTATTATCTCAGTATGGAACTAGCGAGACCAACCAGCAAAGACAATTCACTCCAAATAACGAAGCGGACATTGTCTCAATTGGACAGACCATCACTTATACTCCTTCTCAAGCAGAAAAAGAGGAGGCAGAAGGCTCGTTATATTTCAGAATTTGGGTCAATACAACAGTCAATGCAGATAGCACTTTGAAGATAACCGCAAGCTTCTATCAAAGCGATGGTACACTTTTAAGTTCGGTCGACAATTATTTAACAATTAGTTATCTTACCGAAGCCGAAATAACGGTAAATGGTGAAGATATTGCCTATGTTGCTAGAGGCTCAATTGCTAATGTTGAAATCCGACTTCCACAAGATCAAAACCTTGACAGTATTGCACTTGACGGAAATCAAAGCGGCATCAACATTTCGTCATTAACTGATGAAGGAACCGATCCAATCAGCGGAATCAAGACATACTCGGCTCAAATCTTCGTATCAGTTACAGCCACGACCGAAAACACAGATGAGTCGTTTGCTGTCACTGCTACAGTTTCTAGATCGCTTAACGGAAACACAGAAATTAAAACGACTAGCGCTACAATAAAAATTGTAGATTTCATGATAGATGAAGAAAATATTGAAATTGTTGGCGCAGAGAATAACAATTTAAATATTTGGCTGAATGTACCAAAGACATTTGATATAGAATATAATTTTGTTCCTGAAACTTACACTGGATACAGCTCAAGTGACGAGGCGGCAGTCGCCGAAGTACAGAGATTACTTCGTCTGCGAAATCAATTTTCTGTAACTCAAACATATGCAGATCCAGGCAGTGATTTCTATATCAATTATCAATATAATGACAACAATACTCCGGTAGAGCAGTCGCTTGCAAACAGACTTTTCTTTGTCAATGGCAATGAATTTATACCAGCAATTCAAGCTGATGGTTCAAGCAGCTCAAGCGCTGTAAGATTTACTATTGACAATGGCGGAAACCTTTCTATTACCGGCTTGCAAATGACAAGCTCTATTCAAATGGTAGTAAGAACTTACATCTTATCAGGTGGATATCCAAAGGTTATTGACACATATTTCACAGTAACCGTTCAAACATATTCAGATCCTGATATTCCTTTAACAATCGATGATGCAAATGATTTTGAAAATCTTAATCCTTCGCTTTACACATCATCTGATAATGTGACGGCAAACGACTATATTTTGACAAATGACATAGTACTGACGCAATATACACCATTTGATACTTCGCTTATTCGAAGTCTTGACGGAAATGGTTATACTATTCATATTAAGAGCTTTGATATTTCATACAGCTCTAGCACTATCAATCTTGCTTTATTTACAACGGTTAACGCTAGCACTACTTTAAAGAATGTGCGCATTAATCTCTATAATGGCGGACAAATAACGATTGATACAGCTAATTTCAACAGTCAAACCTCAATCAATATTGCCGGTCTTGCAATAGAAAATAATGGTATAATTACAAACTGTGAGGTGGTTGCTTACAGATCAGAAAAACTCGCTTATGGCAATATAGAGGGTGTGGCTGAGTCAAGTACTACAGCACATAACAATAATGCGGGAATAAATGTAACTTTTATTCGAGGCAGCAACACAACTGAAGAGGTTTATGTAGGGCGTGAATCAAATTGGACTCCAACAATTGCAGGTTTCGTTATTACAAATAGCGGAAGCATAACCAATTCACGCGTTGGAGGAGAAAACATCATTGAACTTGGTGATGAACTCTATAGCGGCAATAATCCTTCAGGCTATACTATTGCTAATACTATCTCTTTGGGCACTTTCTATATTGTAGGTCAAGGAAATATTGCGGGCTTTGTTTATACCAATAATGGCTCTATTTCTGCAAGCAATGTGGGCAATCTTGATGTAGAAAATAGATCGGGCACAAGTACTTATGCTACCTCTGGATTTGTTCATTATAATGGTTCAAACGCCTCAATTAGCGGAAGCTTTGTAGAGGGCGTTAAATCTGATATTGCTCAAGGCAGCGAGCCAAAAGCTGAAGATTACACAAGAGAGGGCTCATCAATAAAATCTAGACTTGGAGTAATTGCTGGATTTATTTACAATAATGAGGGTTATATCCAAGATAGCTATTCAAATATTTTGATTGCAAATGATACCGATACAGTTAGAGTATATCTTGCTTCTGGATTTGTCTATGAAAACAATGGAACGATCGCAGAGTGCTATTCGGCATCACAAATAAGAAATTCTATGTACAGCCAAATGAACTTCTCTGGTGTAAATTCAGAAGGCGTTCTTCTTGCAAATGGTACATATACAAATTGTTATTATTTCAATAAAGAGCTTTATCAGTCGGAAGATGACAATGACTCAACCACAGAGACACAATATTCAACTGGAGCTATCGCAGTAAAAGACCCTGCAGATTCTTCCTACTTTTATGGCTTTGCACTTGCAAGTGGAGATAGTGATGGAATTTGGAGAATAGATAATGATGGTCCGACTTTGATAGAGGCTAATTTAGTTACATATTCTCATAGATATATATATTACCTTGATGAAGATAGCGACTATGATGGTGTAACAGGAGAAGACGAACAAGGGAAATACATTCTTCTGTATGCAACTTTACAAATTGATGACAATTCAAGAGAAATAAATACAGCTCTTGGCAGCGAATTAAACCCAATTCTAATTGCTGACGCTGACGATTTTGTTGAAGTAATGGGTCAATCAACTTCAACTAATATTGCTCAGTACTACAATAGCAGCATGATTTGGGGCACATACAGACTTGTAAACGACATTGATTTAAGTTCACTCACAAATGCTACAAGCTTGCCTTCTGTAAATAAGGCATTTGCAGGCCGATTATATGGAAACAGCTTTGAAATCACTGGTATATCTATCACAAGTGATGAAAGCAGAGTATCCTTTGGTCTCTTCTCATCCTTAGAGCCAAGAGGAAGCCTTACTCCGCTTATTACAAATCTTTCTATGCAGATAAACCAAGTTGTAGGAAGCAATAGTGTAATGACTGGAGGACTAGCTGGTTATATTAAGGATGCAAAACTTATAAATATTGACATAACTGTTTCTCAAAATGGCACAGTAAGTTCAATAAACGGCTACAATTTTGCAGGAACTTTGGCTGGACTTGCTTTTGGAAACAATGTCATAAAAAATATAACAGTTACAGATCCAAGTGTATCAACCAACCAATATAGTGCTACAAGTACAAGCAACTATTACACTACGGACAATCTGTATTCTACAAGAAATGACTTAAAAAATAGTCTCAATTTCAGTACCTCGACTTCATCTTCTTTGATTATAAACAATCTATCAAAATATTCATATGCAGGCTCAGTAATTGGCTTTGTTGATAACTACTCAGCAGAAACAAGCAGCTTTAATATCAACCAAGCAGAGAACTATTCTATCAACAATATTAGAGTAACTGGAACTATTAGAGTTAGAGCAGAGATTGCTGGTGGAGCGCTTGGACTGACAAGCTATCAAACTCATGTCAATGATGTTGGAATTGAAATCACCGGCTCGTCAAGCAATAATTCTTCAAAAATATTGTCGATGAAATATTTTGCAGGCGGCGTAATTGGTCAAGCTTTTGGCGGCCTTAGCAGACTTTATGTACAATACAACGAGTCCACTCAAACCTCAATAGAAAATAGCCTGTCATCACTTTATGGCGCTTCTTCCTCTTCAGTTGAAAGGGGAGCACTTGATATCTTCTATGACAGCGCGACAAATTATACTCAAGTCTACATTGGCGGATTGATTGGCTATGTAGGCAGCGGTAAACTTGACATTTCCTATTCAAAGATAAATGTCATAAGCCCTACAGCAGAATATGCTGGCGGCATAATTGGCGGAATGGAACTTGATGGCACAACAGGGTACAACGCAAGCAGTGAGCTTATGCCACAAGATACATATACAAAATACTTTATCAATGAAGTCTATGCAACTGGCGATGTGAGAGCAAAAACTGTCAATACACCATCTCAGACTAATGTAAATGCGGGCGGTATTATTGGTGTAATTAAAGGCGCCACTCCTAGAGTAGCGCTAATGTCTGTCAATGCATTCAATGCTATTGCAAGTTATGATTACAGCTCTCAAACTGAAATTTCTCCAGCTGATAATATGTCATTCTCATTGCAAACTAATTTAATTCTTGGCAGTGCGTTTGAGTACAATGACCAAGGCGTTTTGAATGCTATAAATTTGACGGAGAACAACTATACATCATACATAACTCTCGTTCAGGCACAAGAATTAAATCTTTCAAATAGTGAATCTAGCACAATCGCTTCAATTGGAATTTATGAAGGCTATTATATGACTGGAAACAGTTATTCCAAACTAAATCTTTTTGGCAGTGTTGCCGGAGATAGTGCAAGCACTTCATTATTTAATAACAACCTAATGTATGCCATAGCTTCTCCTTATAACTATACTTCTGCAGCAGTTGGTCAAACTGAGACGAGAACAGCTTTCCTAGGTTCAGGAGCATGGCAAAATGAAAACTGGACTCATCCAACAACCAACCTATTCCCATCAATTAGATATCAAAAGACATCAAATGTAATATACCTTGATCAATATAATGTCGCAGATGTTTTCACAATGATGAGTGGAAATTCTGACATTACCGTTATTGTCAGAGGTCTTCAGTCAGAAGGCGGAACAGAATACGGCGATGTAGACCTTGATGCATATAACAGAAGCCATGAAGAGCAATACAGTCCTATAGAAAACTTTGGAGGAAGAATAGTAGGAGGCTTCTATAATGGTACGAATATAGGAATCATATCATCTAAGAACTTCATAGCATCTGTTAGCGCTGGTTTCTCTGTAAATAATCTAACTGTTACTTATAGAAACACTTCTAACTCATCTAATACTGATGATACAAGTGGTAATAATGATCCTGTTATTGAGTTGGCAGCAGGGGGGCTATTTGTTGCAAACGATATAGCTGACGCATCAATATCAGGTTTGACACTCAATGTATTGACTCGTGTTTCAACAGCAGTTGGAAATGATAGCGACTCATTCGGTTTAGTTGCACCTACAATTACTAACACAAATATAACAAATCTTACTATCAATACTTCAGCAAAAATAGATGGAAACAATTATTCAATTCATTCTTCAAGTTATATTCTTACAGTAAACAAAGCCGGAGCTATAAATGTTGGACTTGTAAGCGGGGAGCTCGTACAGTCATCTTCTGCATCTGCTATGCAGGTGGAAGGAATTAGTATAAATACTCCAGCTCATTTCATTAGTATTGCTTCAGCTGTCAGCAGCGCAAATGTAGGTGCATATTTTGGTAATGCATATAAAGATACTACGACGAATGTATTAGCGTTAGACCTAAGAATCAATTTGCAGACAATTCAGAAAACTGAGTCAGGAACCAGTTCAAATACTTATCAAGAGATTCGAGTAGCAACACCTGCAGATGGCGTAATTAATATTGATGGAACTAATAGTACAATTATCAACATTGGCGGCTTT
>USKO01000012.1 GCA_900555365.1 uncultured Bacillota bacterium | reverse complement strand
CATATCCTGACAGATGAGATCATAACCTTTATCAAAGGAAAAGGACTTGGATGCTCTGCCTGGACAGTCAATGATGAAAATAGTAGATATTTTAGCGGCACGACAACAGCGGTAGATGGTTTATATTACAACGCTTCTAGTCAGCTTGTAGCTAATTCGCAGTTTACTTTATCTGAAAGCTTGACAGTTGGAGCTATGTTAAACAACTTAGACAAAGTTGAAGATATATATTATATGATAGGAGACCGAGACAGCGGCACAAGAGTTGAGTTCGCAACGGGATTTACTTTATATTACACAAACGCTATAAATGCCCAAATTTGTATGGTGGTTGAACTTGCAGACTCATTATCGCAGAATGATTTCACTTACAAGATCTATTCGACGCCAGATCAACTTGTGATAAACGCAAGTGAAATCAATATCAAAGGCTCTAATATTCAATCTTACTTTACAGGTGGCTCTGTCATTGTTCCAAGTAATGGCGATGACTATTCAAATGGAACGCTGTATTATCACGACAATTCTACCGTAGTAAGCGAGCTTACTATTTCTAGAGTTGAGCTTGTTGCAAAAGACGGACAGTACAATGTCGGCAATAATTATCAAGTTAAATACTATTTCACAAAAGGCGTGAATTTCAATATAGCAAATTACACAGGTCTTACTGAGGAAGGCGAATACATTGTCTTCACTCCAGCAGCTAGCGATGTGAGCGCAACTATAGTTCCAAGCCAAATCACTCTTCAAATTAGTGGCAAAGCATTTGAAAATGGCAGCGTGCAGCAAGTTAAGACATTTAATGCATCTATGCCTGATCATGTAGCAGATTTTGCTATCAATATCAATTCGATTTTCACAACGGCAGCAACGCCAGGCAGCTATGACAGCTTTGATGAACTTACAATAGATTACACGATCACTCGAGGACAAGAGCAAATTGACAAAGCAAATTTCACGATTATTGTAAATGGCAGTTATCAAATCATATCTTCAAGGTTAGGATATGAGCTAGCATTATCGGCAGAAGAGTTTAATGCCGACGAGATCAGTCTTTCAATTCGAAATGACATTCTCTTCACATTTAATTCCTTTGTCGTTAACACGCAAAGTGGCAACATCACAGACAGTGAGTTTAGCTATCTTGATAGCGACGAAAATCTCATATTCTCAATTTCTGGCAACGGGACTGAAAATATTCGAGTTCAAATCATGAAAGGCGCAGAAGTGACATTTAATATTTCAGCGCAGTCGCAAGATCAAGTTTTGACTTGGACTGTCGGAGATATAACTGCTGAGCAGGCACTTACCTTATTACAGACACTCTCTAGCGTAGAAACGAAACAAAGAAACTTTACTGTAAATGAGAGTAATAGTCAGCTTAGCCTTGTTGTTACAAATTACAAAGCAATTAATTTAAGCCTTGGAGATTACAAGGGTGGCGGTCAAAGCCAAGGATTTGTATACATACCTGTTGGACAAAGCGAAATAGTTGCTTTAGCGACAGAAAATCAATGGCTTGGATTTGATTTCATAGGATGGACATCTTCAGCCAGCGGCGTAAGCGTTACAGATGGCACAAACATTTCAGTAGACGCCGGCGCGAACATTTTGGCGGCAAGCGTAGTGGCAAGCTGGAAATTGCAAGTGCTTGAGGGAACAGCAGGTAATGTTGAAAGAGAGGCTAAGCCAGCTGTTGACAGCAAAATTGACGCAATAGATTTTGAAGATGTTGTATCTAATCTAAACAACTTTAACGAAGAAGGGGAAATTACATACTTATATGCTTGGAGACGGGCAGGATCAAACTCTACTCTTCACGATCTCAAAGATGGCTTTACAGTGCCAGCCAATATTGACTCTAGTGGCGACTATCAAATTGTAGTTGAGGCATCTTACGGCTCATATACTCCAACGACCAGAACTTTCTCATTCCATCTTACTATCAATAAGATAGATGTTGGAACAGTTACTGTAAATGGCATAGAAGACTTAGTTTATGCGAAATATGATTATATCCAAGATATCAGCCTTACATTCTCACGCGATGATATGGCAAACTGTGAGCTTGAAGAACTACTTGATAAAGACAATCTTTACTACTACTTTACTTTGTCAGGACAATCTACAAGCGAAATTAAAAATGCAGGAGATTACACCTTAACACTTAACCTTAGTGATAAAGTATTCAATGCTGCAAGCTTTACTCAAAATATCAAAGTGGCAGAATATACTGTTACAGTAAACCAAAGCATGCTTCCACAAGAATTGACCTCTAAGTATTTTGGCACAGATGACCCTAAGTTTGAGTTTACTTATACTGTAAACTTTACTGATAAAAATACCAGCGAAGAGATAACTATCGGTCTTGTTAGAGAGAGTGGAGAGGCTAGCAGAGAGTATTCATTTATAGATATTAACACCCTAAATGACAACAACTATGAAGTTGTAATGGCACAAGAAGGCCTCACATTTGAGATCTTGGCATCGCTTGGGACATTAAATATCAGTGTTACAGACACTCTTTCAATGACATATGACAAGACTACTCCAACTCTTGCTCTTGTATATGACGAAGAGAGCAGCGTTTGGACAATTGAAATCAATGGCAAAGACAGCAAGTCTAATATCACTCTCACAATGACAGACGAGAGCGGAACCCATTCGCTTAATAGCGCGCTCTACCGATTAGCACTTGAAAATGTATTAATATCGGCAAATCAAGATGTACTAAAAGCTGGCAGCTATAACCAAGCTAGCTTTACAGTTACGGCAGAGGAAGATGCAAACTATACAAGCTTCAACCTCACAATAAATCTGACAATTTCTCGTCGTGACCTTACAATTAATTCTGTTCAAAAGACATTTGATAGAAATGCAAATATAACCTCTTTGACGAATGTTGTATTTAACAATATGATAGCGGGTGATAGTGTTACTTTAAACGGCAGTTTTGCTTCAGCCCTAGTTGGGACGCATGCTCTATCAGGACTTAGCATTACTGGAACTGACGCCGACAATTATAACCTCGTTGATAGCGGCTACGCTGGTTCAATTACTCCACTTACTGCAACAGATGTTAGCATCACATTAGGGAAAGACACATTTACCTATGGCGATATAAACGAAGGAATGTCGCTAAGAGATATTCTAAGTATCATGACATCAATTGAAACAACTATTGACACTATTTCAGGCGACATTGCAAATGGCTATATAAGCGTGACAGGATGGAGCGTTAGCGAAAATGACTTATCAACAGCAGGATATTTGAATGCTGGAACAAGCAAATCTATAAGCTTCACAATCTCTTCAACCAATTTTGCATTTGCTGGCGGTCAGACAACCGAGGGAGTAAGCACAATCATCTGCAATGTTTCGCTTACAATTGATTCTATGCAGCTTGACCTTTCATCATTAAATATAGTTAAAAACTATGATGAAACCACATCGCTCCCTTATGGATTTAGCGATAATATAGACTCGCTTATCCTTAGTTATGGCGATCTATTAGACGATGTTAGAATCGATATTGAAAACAGTCATTATGAGGATGCAACTGTAGGCGAAAATAAAAATGTAACAATTGTTCTAGCAGGAGAAGACTCGGCAAACTACATCCCTTACAACGCACACGGAACCATCAATGAATTTGCTGTAACATTCAATGTTGTTGCAGATCAAGAAGATGACGCTCTTGTAAGCGGCGGAAGCTTTGTAGATGATGATCAGACACCTGTCATAGAAAAGCCGTCCTTCTCTATTGAATATCCAACAAACCTCTCAGCTGCACAAATTTTAGCCAGATTTATATATCCAATAAGACCAGGTTATAAAGCAGTGGGCTGGATGATTGCAACAGAAGATGGAGGATATGAAGCATTAACAGAAGAAAATATTCTTGAAGTTTTAAGAGAGGTCGCTTTTGACGAAACCAACCAAACAAAATCAATTAACATATATGTGGTTTGGGAAATTCGAACATATTCAATTTCAGTCAGCGGCGATAATTTCACTTATCAAATAACAGGCGAAGGATATAATGCAGAGACTGGCAGAGCCGACTATTACTCTTCAGTAGAAATTGCAATCACAGGAGAGCGCGGATATAAATATATGGCCGCATCAATAGTTGGAACGATCGGATCAAGCGATCGAGACGAAAGTGGCAATGCAAATGCAATTATTTCTCTCAGTGAAATTGGCAGCGCTGTTAATGTCGTTGTGACAATGTCCGAGATCAATATTACTGTTCAAATAGACACAGATATTCCAGACTATACAAGTAGAGTTGATAATGAAGAGCTATTACAAAGCGTTAGTTATTTTGATTTAGCGAATATGACAGTTGAAGATCTTCCAAATCTACTTGTAACAAGTGGAACATATTATCTCGGTGGTTTCTCGTACACAGCAGGTGATGAGACCAAGACAATTGGCGAGAAGACTCTTCAAAAAGTCATCGATGAAATGTTGCCAAGTCTTGAGCATGATGAAATGGTAGTATTCAAGGCTGTTTGGAGCGGCGAACGATATATCATAACCTTTGATCCAAACGGTGGCACGCTTGATGGAAGCGAGACTATCGAAGTGATTTATGGTTCAGTATTTGGTCAGCCATTCCCTATTGCAACTCTTCCAGGACGAAGCAATACATGGCAGGCTGACGACGGCATGGTTTATAGCGAAGACGACATATATCATACTATTGGTCAGTTTGACGACCAAGAAAGCGCTTGGAGAGCAACTTTAACCGCGCAGTGGGTTAACAATCCATACACCTTGACAGTTGTCTTTGATGATAAAATTCAAGTTGAAGTTCAAGGACAACAAATAACAAGTGGTCAAGAATATCAAGTAATTTATGGCGAAACAACCATAACATTAAACATTTTAACTAGCCGCGGTTACAATTTTGAGATCAATGATGAAAATCTCAATGGTCAAGCAAATGTAGACGAAAATGAAATTATACTTTCAAACCTTACTGCAAATGGCACAATTGAAATTAATTCAATTCCAGCGCCAAATGATCTTACATATTTTGCATTTAATATAGATAAGGTCGAACTTGGCACAGCTGATGCTGAAAGTGGACAAATTAGCTATGAAGAGCTGTCACAAAACAAAATAATAGCTAATACTGGCAGCACAGTAATTTTAAGATTTACTCCATCAAAAGGCTATGAATTAAGTTTAACAAGCGCAACTTTAGTTGGCACGAGCGGAAGTATCTCAGTTACAATAGACGAAGAAGGAAGGCTTGTTGTTACATGGAGTGGGTTTACAACGGCGGAGACTCTCACTGTAAGAGCATCGGCACGAACAAATTACATCACTTATGGTGACATTTCAAGTTTCTATGATTCAATATCTTTTGGCGGTGTTTCATACAGCGTAACAGGCGGACAAGTACCTATAGTAACAGGGCAGACAATGCAGATAAGCGCCACTTTAAAATATGGTTATGACAGTGCACTTGTTTCAAGCTTGCCAGATGGAAAGGTTGAAACACAAGAATGTCTGTTCAATTCTAATTCTAGATGTTATTATCTAAGTGCTACGCTGACCAATATTGACGAAGATTTCAGCCTTACAATTTCTGCTTCCCCAAGATCATATAATTTCATTATAGCAGTAAGCGAAGGGCAAGAAGAATATGGCGAAATTTTAAGTAGCAGTGAGCAAACAGTTCTATTCAACGAGTCACTAGATTTAAGAGCTGGACTCCTTGCAAATGAATACATTTTTGCTTCATGGCAGTGGAACGGTTATGAAATTTCTGCAGAGCAAGAGACCTCATATAGAATCACAGCTACAGATAAAGAACTACTTGAAAGCTCAACTGATGGGAATTTATATATCTATGCATCATTTAGAGAAAGAATTATAGATATTTCGTTCACTTTAACAGGGAATGGCGAGGCTGCTTATGCTCAGGGCGGCGAAGAAATACTTTTAATAGGCAATACAACTCAAAATGTATCGATCTATCTTGGAACTGACCTTACCATAAGATTTATTCCTAGAGAGGGTTATGAAATCGATAAAGTGCTTATCGATGGAACCGAAATCAATCTTGAGGATTACGGCTTTGACGAACAGACCAATACTATAACTCTGCAAATTGATGTAAATGACCCAATAGAGAGCATTGAAATTTCATTTACTGCAAGTGACGCATATATTACAGTTCAAGCAGTTGTTATGGTAAATTATAGACCTACCTACGGAGTAACAGATGGTGGTCGAGTGCTACTCAGTGATAGTGAAGGCAATCCATTAGATGAGAGCTTCTATCTTGAAAATGATGGCAACCTTGTAATAGGTGGCGATTATAGATATATTGCCAAAACGGACGGCACAGTTTACTTCATAGTTGAGTCAAACGAAGGCTATGAGTCAAACTTTGCAGCTAGAGGATTGCAAGAAGGTGGCAACTATGGCGCAAGAGAAGTTAACGGAAAAACCATATACTATATTTCGGGAGTTAAAGAAGGTGCGAGCGTAACAGTTACCTTTACAGCTCTTGCAAATGTAATTGATATATACTTCGTGACAGAAGAAGATCCAACAGTTTCAGTAGAAGGTGGTACCCTTATCGGCGATACATCTTCGCCACTTGTACAGATCAATGGCAACAATTCTTCTCACATACGCGCAACCGTGACAACAGGTGCAAACCTAAATATTACAGTCAATGCTGGAATTTCATATAACTTAATTGCAGATGAAAATGGCTATTTAAAATATTCACTTTCATCAAATCTGCATGAAGGCGTTATAACAGCTGGACTTGTCACTGAGTCTAACATTGCTCAGACCGGTTACAGCAATACAGCTTCACTGCAGATAAGTCAAGTAGACGGCAATACAACGATTTATATCTATGTAGAGCCTAAAGTTTACAACGCTAGATTCTATGTCAACCAAGACACACAAATCACAGTAGAAAATGCCATCACTTTTGGAGAAGAAATTGATCTGTCCTTACTAACTCAAGAGCAAAGATCAATAATCTTCCAAGAAAGAGAAGGTTACACTCTGGCCGGCTACTATACAATTCAGTATGGTCAAGGAGTTCAGTATATAGACAGATTCGGCGATGTAACAGTTGCTTGGAAGGAAACTGGCTATTATTGGAATGGACAAAGCTATGTAGTGGAGAGCAATTTCTTTAATCCTGACACACAGACATTTACTCTCTATGCAGCTTGGGAATATGACAAATCTTCAATCACAATCACATTTGTACCTGAAGGTTTTGAAAATGATACTCAGACCGCAGGAATTAGCGATGTCATTGTGAATATCACTCCTTCAAGCGAAATACCTTGGTATGATCAAAATAACAAGTGGTATGCCGATGTAACAGCAGGAGTAAGCATCACTTTAAGAGCTTATGAATTTGAAGGATATGAATTTAGATACTGGTCTGTCACAAAAGACGGACAGTCATTAGGACTACAAGGCTCGCAGTTCGCAATGGAATTTACTCAAGGCGATTATGTTATTGAAGCTGTTTACCATCCAGTATTCTCATTGACAACAAACGGAGTTGGAGGGACAACAGCGCTATTGCAGGATGGACAGGCAGTTACTGGTGTAAGCTATGATCCAAGCAAAACAATTACTCTTCAAGCTACCGCAGCGTACGGTTATAACTTCCTGTATTGGCAAGATCAAACAAGCGGAGAGATTATTGAAGGACAGTATGACGAGGCAAGTGGAAGTTATTTCTACACCTATCCAGAACTTCTTTCATCGCCTCTCAACTTAGTTGCTATATTTGAAGGAAAAGAAACGACTGTAACCTTTAAGTCAGAGAGTTTGCAAGACAATAATGACCTAACAGTAACTCTTGACGGCGAAAGCGTTGACATATCTCAGCCTTTCAGTGCAAGAGTTGGTCAGACAATTGTTGCAAAAGTCCGCAAAACATTAGGTTATACTTTTGAATTCATTGGCGGCGAGGCAAGTTATTCAGAGGAAAGTATCAATAATCAAACTTACGCAGTATATACTTATGTAATTGATTTTAAGGATGTAGTAATTACAGAAGAGGCAAATACTCTGACTCTTACCTTAAGAGGCACGCCAGAAGAAATAACACTGATTTTTAACTATTCAGTTACTGATGATGAAGACAACAGCGAAAAACCTCTGGTTGGCACTCTCAGCTTTATAGACGCAAATGGCGTGCAAAGCCAGATTACTGAGACAAATAATAGCTTTACAATTCTATTTGGTCAAACAGTAACTCTGTCAATTGCTTCAACCTCTTATTACAGAGTGATTGATATAACCATGTTTGATGGAACATTATATCCAAATCTTACTGATCTGTATTCAAATGGCAAATTGACAATAACGCCAGACATCATAATGAACAACTTCAATTATCAGCTTGAATTTGATATTACTTTCGCAAGAGTACTTTGGATAGATCAAGAGGAGAGAATCCTTCAAGGCGAAGGTACCAATGATAATCCATATCTTATTAATAGCGAAGAAGAGATGGCATATGTGGCTTATCTTGTCAATGAAGGTATTGAAAATGAAGGGGGCGTCAAATACAGCGAATGTGTTTATGAGCTCATGAGCGACCTTGACTTTACAGGTAAATATTGGGTTCCTATCGGTACAGAAGAAAATCCATTTAATGGAACAATGTATCTTAAAGAATATTCAATTAGCAACATATTACATTATCGCAGTTATGACCCACCTACATCTTATGGAGGACTGTTCTGGATCTTGGGAGAAGATGCAAGAATAGAACAACAAGACTATACACTAGTAATAGTACTTAGCGTGGTTGGAGGTGTTATCTTCCTTATCTTATTAGCACTTTTAATTATCTTACTTGTAAGAAAGAAAAAGAAGAAAGAAATGGAGGAAATTGCCAATGGTTAAAAAAGCAAGCATTGCTGCTTGCTTTTTTTCTTATAAAAATTCAATTTCAAAATATCTGGCTATAAAAAATCTTCAAAAATATATAATTTTTTTAGCAGTGTTGTCATGCATACTTTGTGTTTAGTGTTTTTTGGCATATAAATTCGTCATAATTTATTGATATTTTGTTGACAAAATTTTAACATTACATAGGATATGATATATACTATGTGATGTTGTTTGCTCACTTTGTTTGCAAACCAAGTTTGCTTACGCAAAAACCCAAAAAATTGTGTTCATCACAGTATGTATGACCATCAGCCTCACTCTTGCAAGCAAGTTCGGCTTCCGATAATATAAATTGCTCAAAATTTCAAAAAAATGTATTTTTTTAGTAAATTATCGATTTTTTCCAACAAAATATATACCAAAACACACTTTGAAACTGGGCTTACTATGCTTACAACTAATTTTGATCTGGGCATGAAAAAATTAATGATAAAATGAGTAGGCAAGATCGACTATATCTCCTGCTCCTAATAAGATAAAAGTGGTGTTATCATGAGACTGACATAGTATTTCCTGTCGACATGCTTGAAAAGAGCGAAAATATCTTGTTTTGATTCCTCTTTTTTGCATGTCTTTTTTCATTTTAAAAGATGAAATATCTTTTATGGGTTTTTCTCTTGCCGGATATATTGGTAATAGCCAAACCTCATCTGCTTTATCAAAAGCTGATAAAAACTGATTATAAAGATCACGTGTACGCGAATATGTATGAGGTTGGAAAATTGCTATAAGTTTCTGGGGTTTCATCGACTGACATAGATTTAATGTTGCCTCTATTTCATCTGGATGATGTGCATAATCGTGGATGATGGTCAGGAATTTATTTTGTTTTATTATTTCAAATCGCCGCTCTATCCCTGCGAAACGTTCTATGCCATCTTTTATTTGTTTAAAGTCTATATTTAATGCAACTCCAGTTGCAATAGAAGCAAGCGCATTATAAATATTATGATAACCATAGCAAGGAAGATATATCTCCCCTAGCACCTTTTCATCAAATAGCGCTGTAAAACTATATTTTCCGTCAACATATTGTTTGATATTTATTGCCTTAAAATTGGCATTATGTTTTATTGCAAATGTATAGGTCTTATGCGAAGAGGACAGCTTGCTTGTAAGAAAATCGTCGTTGTTCAAAATCACAAAACCTTCAGGCGAAGTATTGTCAATAAACTTTTGAAAAGAATTAAATTCATTGTTTATATCGTGAAAATAATCAAGATGATCGGCTTTTATATTTAAAACTATAGAAATAAAATTAGAAAGATGCAAAAAACTGTCCTTATATTCACATGCTTCACTGACGAAAATATCACTATTTGTGACTAAAACATTTGATGAAATGTTTTTTAGTACTCCGCCAATATGAATATTAGGATTTTGTTTTGCAGAGAGAAGCATCTGAGCAATAATGCCAGTTGCTGTGGTTTTTCCATGTGTTCCAGCAACCGAGATGGTCTTTTTATGTCTTGATAATTCCCCTAAAACTTCTGCCCTTGTAAATATTTTTTTCTTTAATTTTCTTGCCAGAATTAAATCTTTATTGTCATCACTAGCTGCAGATGTATAAATAACCGCGTCACATTTTCGAACATAATCGCTGCAGCTACCCTTTCTAAAAGTGATTATATTTTCATTGATGAGCTTTTCTATAAGTTTATTACAGTTGATATCCGAGGCATATATTTTTATGCCATAGCTATGTAGAATTTGCGCTATAGCTGACATACTGATGCCGCCTACTCCTATCATGTATACCTTTCTTACTTGTTCTAACATATTATTTTTATATGTTTAAACCAAATTATTGTTGATAGTTAAACAAATTTCAGTCTTTATCATAAATATTGATGAGAGGAAATTATGCAAAAAAAATCAGTTAATTTGTTAGAAATAAAATTCGTACAAAATGAAGAGATTAAAAATATAACATCTTACCATACCGCGGGCACTGTCAAGGGCGTCTTTTATCCAAAAGACAATAGGGAGCTTATTTTTATATATAACTTCTTGTCGGTAAACAATATCCCTTTTAAAATACTTGGACGCGGAAGCAATATATTAATATCTCGAAAGGGAGAAAAATTACTTTATATTTCAACTAAAAATATTTGCGATAATATCAGGATTAAGGATATATTTTGCACGGTAAATGCATCCTGTCCTATCATTAAAGTATATCAAAAATGCTTGGCAAAATCTCTTTCTGGTTTTGAATATCTAGCAGGAATTCCAGGCTCTATTGGAGGCGCAATCGTGATGAATGGTGGTGCATTTGGAGTTAACATTTTCGATAATCTTATATATATCAAAGTCCTTCAAAATGGCAAAATTATAAAGCTTGGAAAAGAGCAAATTGAATATGCATATCGCACATCGTCACTAAAAAATTGTTTAATTTTATCAGCAAAATTCAAGCTTTCAAAAAAGGATAAATGCTCTATACAAAAAAGTTTTCTTGAGTGCTGCGCTTTTAGGGCTTTGAAACAACCGAAAGGATATAGCTGCGGCTCCGTTTTTAAAAATCCTGATGATGCAAGCGCAGGATACTTAATTGAGCAATGTGGCCTTAAAGGCAAAGAGCAAGGAGATGCACTAA
>USKO01000011.1 GCA_900555365.1 uncultured Bacillota bacterium | reverse complement strand
TTTAATTTTCAGTTTAGTTTTGGCGGAATGTCAGACGGCAAATAAATTATAAATTTATTTTCGCTGGATTTAAATCCAGCGCGTCCGCCACTTTTACCCTTAAAATAGAATTTTAAGGGAACCCGGTCCGCCATATCCGCATATGCTTTTATTCTCCATGCTTCAACTTTTTAATTTTTTAATAAATATTTAAAAGTTTCTGCCATAGATCAAGAGAAATTATACTTTTTCATTGACAATTTGTCAAGAGAAATTATATTTTTCTATTTTTAAAAATATTTTGACAAAACTCAAAGTTATGTTATTATGATATTGATTTCTATACAAAAAAGGGGAATTTTTGATTATTTTTTTCTTTTTTGTCGAATAATGATATCAAAAAGGCAGACTTTTAGGAAAAAATCAGCCTATGGCAGCAGGAGAGTTATGGAGAGCTATATTGAAAAAATTAACAACAAGATACTGCGAAAGTGCAGCTACGAGCAAGCAGCAAAAATTAAAAAGTTGTATTTGATACTTGGTGGCTGTTTTTTAGGACTAGGAATTCTTGGCTTTCTTGGATGTTTTATCGCTTTTTTTGTTTTATTCTTTAATTTTGAAACTGAAAACGCAATGATATTTTGGTTTGTAGCGATACCGTTTATCCTTTTAATAGTAACAGGCTCTGTTATAACCAGAATTGGAGATATGCTTTTAACAAAACAAGGCTTGCAGTCCTATGAAAGAGCGTTGTTAAAAAAGGCAGAATTGAAGGAAGCTAAGAGGCTTAAAAAAGTAAAGCATCTGAACAAAAAGATAGCGAAGTTAAAAGCAAAAATGGCGAGTAATACAAATAGCAAAGAAAAGGGAGGGGAAAAATGAAAAATATCGCTATAATCACAGGAGCATCTTCTGGAATGGGCAAGGAATTTGTTTTGCAGCTCGATGGACAGTTTGACGAAATCTGGGGGATAGGACTTGGTGAAGAAAAACTAAAAGAAGTTGAGAACTTGGTCAATGGCAAATTCAGAGGCTTTGAATTAGATCTTACAAAAGATGAAAGTTTTGAAAAGTTGACAAAGCTACTATCTGACGAAAAACCAAATGTACAATATCTTGCAAATTGTTCTGGGTTTGGCAAGTTTGGCAGATATGACGAGATAGACATCAAACAAAGTGCAAACATGGTTGACCTAAACTGTAGGGCACTTGTGCAAATGACTGAGTATGTTTTGCCATATATGAGCGAAGGCGGACGAATTGTTCAGATTGCCTCAGTTGCCGCTTTTCAACCAGTTCCGTACATGGCAGTATATGCAGCAAGTAAAGCATTTGTCTTAAGTTACAGCCGCGCATTAAATCAAGAGCTTAAAAATAGAAAAATTAAAATAACTACAGTTTGTCCATTCTGGACTAAGACAGCCTTTTTTGACAGGGCAAAGGCAACTAAGGCAAAGGCGGAGGTTGTGACAAAGTATGTTGCAATGTATGATCCGAAAAAAGTTGTAAAAAAAGCCATCAAAGATTCAAAGAGAGGGAAAGAGCTGTCAATCTGCGGATTTATTGCTAGAAGCCAAGTTCGATTGGTAAATATCTTGCCAAAGAAGCTTGTGATGAAAACATGGATAAGCCAACAAAAACTAAACAGAAAATATAAAAACAAATAATTGTATATTGAAAATAGATTTAATGTATGATATAATTCCTCTAGTTAGAGGAATTTTATGATTTTAAGAGCAGATAATTTTAATGATTTAGAAAAGTTAGACTATGTTAGTTTAAAGGAAAAGCTTCTACACGATTATTTAGACGAATACAATATTGTTAATCAAATGCGTGGTTTATCAGGTATGTTAACATCTCTTGCATATGGTCTAATATTTAAAGAACGCCTGCAAGAAGCAAGTGAGATAAGAAAAGGTGAGAAGTCTCTTTCAGATGTTGTGCCAGTATATCTTGCTCTTAACAAAGGCGATATTTTATCTTCAAAATTTGACACTATATATACCGTTGCCCAAGAGACGGCAAAGAATGGTCACAAGGTCAATGTTTGCATAGATGACAATATTATAGACCTAAAAAATGATATGCCAGCGAACTATACCTTCACGAACGAGCAAATGGATAGGCTTAAAAATCTTAATGAAATGTTAACAAGCTATGGCCAAAACGAGCTTGTTTTCAATGAATTTTCATCATCATACGAAGAGGAAGATTATAAAAATTTTTGGACCTTTAAGCAGGTTAAGTTAGCAAATGATAAACTCGATTATGTCGTTTCATATGTTAAATACAATAACTATTCACCTTTTGAGGCTATGCTTTTCTTTCACAAGTTTGCCACTGAAAGGTTTACTTATAAAGAAGGAGGCATTGAAAGCGAAAGAATGATAGTTGGAGCCTTTAACAAAGAAGAGATAAACTGCGCTGGCTTTGCATCAATCATAAAAGCATTAGTTGATAAATTTGACGATTCTAATTTAAAGTGTGAAATTATGCCTTGTGAAATTCGAAGTAAAACGATTAAGAAAGGTGGTGGGCATTGTCAAAATTTAATCTATATAAAGGACAGCGAATACAACATTGAAGGTTATTATATAGAAGACTCTTCCAATGATTCTAAGCCTGATAGCGAGGCAGAAGCGCTTGGATATAAATACTGTCTTGTTCCTGCAGGCGACATGCAACATTTAAAAGGGAAATATTATTTTCAAGAATTTCGCTCAGACAGATTTCAAAGTTTATTTTTAGATGTTGTAGAACTGTTAAAGACGAAACACATTTACGACAAAAATAAGAATTTATATAAACTCGCTAAAATTTATCAAGCCGTTTCAAATGTTCCCCAAGTAATTGCAAAATATGGGAAAGAAAGCATGCCAATACCATTAAACGCATATAAAAAGGCGCTGACAAGAATTTATTATGATGCGCTTGACGACGAATATAAACAGTACGCTGAAGTAAAAAGCGAAGAAGATATTTTAAAATCAAGCATTTATAGCGCGATAGAATTTGATAGAAAAGCAGAAAATAGCTTCCTTCGCAATGCTTACAAAACACTCGGAAAAAATAAAATACAAGAGTATCAAAAAATGGCAAAGAAAAATGATCGGGATTACAATTTAGAAAAGTAACATTTGATTTTAGAGACTGCTTAATATGCAGTCTTTTTTTATTCAAGTTTAAGGTCTTATTAAATAAAATGTCGAAATTTATATAAAAATGTATCTTTGCTTAGATTAAAGCCTAGTTTGCATCAAACTTTGCATAAATTGTCTTCTTTTTTTCAAACTAAAGAAAAGGAGCTGTTTATGGTTAAATTTTTATATTTTTTAATGATTTTTCCCATTTTATTATGTTCGCAGTCAAATAGTATGATAGACTTATTTAGCGAGGTGAGCATGATAGAGTATTATAATGATGGAGAGCAGTTTGAGCTGACCGCTTCTCAGCAAGAGCAGTTTGAAGAGCTCTTTTGCCAGGCGCTAGAAGGTTCAAGACAGATGCCTGCTTATGGAGTGAGCTTGCATGATCTTACAATAAAGAGTATGCAAAGCGGACTTTGGGTTAAATTTATTTACAACAAGACTATGATAAAAAGCGAAATGCCTTTTGACAGCCTTCTTATCAATATCACAAAAGATTGCCATGGAATAAACTTGATAAGGGGCAATGACGGAATTTTTGAAGGACGATGCTATTATCTCGACCTTGAAAACACCATGGACGATGTCTATGACTTTCTAATTGATTGCACTAATAAATCTGACGACCAAATTGAAGTCGAGTTTGACTATGAAGAGCCACAAGAGGTTTTAATAAAAGAGGAAGAGAGCGAAAGACCTTTCGAAGACAAAGAAGGCGAAGAGGAAGGAGAGGGCGGCAAAGATCCGCTGCCAGAAAACTCTCGCTCATCCAACGAAATTTTAAAACATTTACAATAAGAATTTTGTTTATATTTTAAAGAGAAAAAATTCAATATAAAAACAAAAATTGCATCAAACTGAAAATATTTGGCTATGTTTTAAGTCGGCAAGTGACAAAAAGCAGTATAAAAGTGATAGAATAAAATTAATATAAAATTATATCAAACAAACAGCAAAATATTTGTAGCAAAAATTAGTTTGTGTTATACTTAAGCTGCTAAAGGAGAGAACAAATGAAGGAAGAAAATATTGTGAGCGCCGAAAACAACGCATGGAGCGGTTTTAAAGGCGAAAAATGGAAAAAAGAGATCAATGTTTCAGACTTTATCGATAACAATTATAAAGAATATAAAGGCGATGACAGCTTTTTGGCGTCTAGCACTAAAAAGACGCAAAAAGTATGGAAAAAATGTGAGAAATTGCTCGCGCTTGAAAGAAAAAAGGGTATTGTCTCTGTCGACCTTGACAGAATTTCTGGCATTAATAATTTCCCAAACGGATATATTGATAAGAAAAACGAGGTGATTTTTGGGCTTCAGGCGGACGCGCCTTTAAAGAGAATTATCAATCCTTTTGGTGGAATAAGAATGGTTAAGAATGCCCTCGGCGCGTACAACCTTAAAATGAATCTGCGAAGCCAAGCGATTTTTGATGAAGGAATTAGAAAGACACATAACGATGGCGTGTTTGATGCATATACTCCAGCAATCAGAAGAGCGCGAAGTGCCGGTCTTATAACCGGTCTTCCCGATGCATATGGCAGAGGAAGAATTATTGGAGACTATAGAAGAGTTGCTCTTTATGGAATTGACGCGCTTATTGAGCAGAAACAAATTGATTTAAACGCTGGAGATATGACCAATATTGACAGCGAAGAGAAGATCCGTCTTAGAGAGGAAATCAGCGAACAGATAAGGGCCCTTGGACAGATCAAAGAGATGGCAAAAGGCTATGGCTTTGATATTTCACTGCCTGCCCAAAACGCAAAAGAGGCCTTCCAATGGCTATATTTTGCATATCTTGCGGCAGTAAAAGAGAATAATGGTGCTGCGATGAGCTTGGGTCGAACATCCACATTCCTTGACATCTATATAGAAAGAGATATCGCACGCGGGCTTCTTGATGAAAACTTAGCGCAAGAGCTTGTCGATCAATTTATTATCAAATTGCGCCTTGTCCGCCACCTTAGAACGCCTGAATATGACGAAATTTTTGCTGGAGACCCAACCTGGGTTACAGAAAGCATTGGAGGTATGCTTGACGAGAAAAAGAGCTTAGTCACCAAGAACAGCTTCCGTTTCCTCCATACTCTTATCAATCTTGACCCTTCTCCTGAGCCAAACCTGACCGTGCTTTGGTCTAATGCGCTTCCAGCGAATTTCAAAAAATATTGTGCCAAGATTTCAATCTTGACAGATTCAATTCAATATGAAAGTGATGAGCAGATGAAGCCTATATATGGCCATGACTATGCAATAGCTTGCTGCGTGTCCGCTATGAAAATTGGGAAACAGATGCAGTTCTTTGGAGCAAGATGCAATCTTGCAAAAAGTCTTCTCTATTCGATAAATGGCGGGCGCGACGAAAAGAGCGGTAAACTCGTCGTTGAAGGCATTGAAAAAATGGAAGGAGATATTCTGGAATATGGTAAGGTTAAAAAAGCATATTTTGCAACTTTAGACAAAATCGCCAAAACATATGTCGATGCCGTCAATATAATTCACTATATGCATGACAAATATGCATATGAGGCTGGACAGATGGCGCTACATGATAGCCATGTGGAAAGATTGATGTCTTTTGGTGTGGCAGGGCTTTCAGTTGCATGCGACTCGCTCTCTGCCATAAGATACGCGACCGTCAAACCTGTTCGAAATGAAGAAGGCATCGCTGTCGATTTTGATATCAAGGGAGATTTTCCAAAATATGGAAACGATGACGATCGCGTAGATAAAATCGCCGTTGAAATTGTTAAATATTTCATAAATGCACTTAAGAAATACAAACTCTATCGAGGCGCAATTCACACATTAAGTGCGCTTACAATAACTTCAAATGTCATGTACGGCAAAAAGACTGGTTCCACGCCAGACGGACGAAAGGCGGGAGAGCCATTTGCTCCGGGAGCAAACCCAATGCATGGACGAGACTCGTCTGGCGCACTTGCTTCTTTAAACTCAGTTGCAAAAATTCCTTACCCTGATTGTTGTCAAGATGGAATTTCAAATACTTTCTCAATCATTCCAAACGCACTTGGTCACGACCAGAAGAGCAGGGTTAAAAATCTTGTAGCAATTCTTGATGGATACTTCAAGCAAGGAGCGCAGCATATAAATGTAAATGTGCTTGATAGAGAAAAATTGATTGATGCGATGAACCATCCAAATAAGTATCCAACTCTGACAATAAGAGTTTCCGGCTATGCTGTCAATTTCAACCGTCTTTCAAGAGCACATCAAGAGGAAGTTATAGCAAGAACTTTCCATGAGAAAATTAGATAACTATTAAATTTAGGAACATTATGGAAATACTAGGGAAAATCAATAGCGTTGAATCAATGGGACTGGTTGACGGACCAGGAATAAGATATGTAGTTTTTATGCAGGGCTGCTTTTTGCGCTGCGCCTATTGTCACAACCCTGAAACTTGGGATATAAATGGAGAAAGCGAAGTTTTATCTCCTCAGCAGCTGACTGGAAAGATTAAACGATTTAAGAATTATTTTGGCGAAGATGGAGGGGTGACTTTTTCAGGTGGCGAGCCGCTCTTGCAGCCGCAGTTTTTGATTGAATGTTTAAAACTTTGCAAGAAGGAAGGCATAAACACAGCCTTAGATACCTCAGGGGTAGGCTTTGGTGATTACGACGAAATTCTCTCTTTAGTCGACCTTGTAATACTTGATATCAAAGCTGTGAAAGAGGATGATTACAAAAAAATCACAGGCAGAAAGATGGATAAGTTTAACCAGTTTTTGTCCGCTTGTCAAAGACATAAGTCAAGGCTTTGGCTTAGACAGGTTATCGTGCCTGGCATAAATGACAACGAGGAGAATATAAAGGAGCTTGCGCTATATATTTCAAAGATAGAAAATGTAGAAAAAGTGGAGCTTTTGCCATACAAAACTTTTGGTGTTTATAAGTACCAGGATTTAAAAATCAAATATCGTTTGCAAGGGGTGAGCGATATGGACGAAGAAAAGTGCAAAGCGCTTGAAAATAAACTTTTAAAATTAATAGAAAAAAGCAGAGCAAACTAACTCATAAAGTTAAATCAGCTTTGCTTTTTTATTTGTTTCATTTCTTTTTACCAAATTATCACTTTAATGCTGTAGACTATGGGTAAAACAAATTGCAAAAAAAGCCGGTTAATTTAAACTTTTCACTTGACAAACGGACTAATCTTTATTATACTTTTCTATGCATGTGGCAGCATAGCTCAGGTGGCTAGAGCGCAAGATTCATACTCTTGAGGTCACTGGTTCGATCCCAGTTGCTGCTACCAAGACAACTCAGCCTGCTTTAAAAGCGGGCTTTTTTAATTGAAATCTTTGAAAATATAGACAAAATTTTTGTATAACAAAGGCTTACAATCTCTTTTTTATTTTGCAAATTTTTAAAAAATCAATATAATAAAAAGATAAGGAGAGATATATGTTATACGATGAAATAAAAAAAGCAAATATTTTGGCAATGAAAGAAAAGGATAGCGTAGCGCGCAGTTTCTATAGTGTTCTTCTGAATAAGATTATGCTTGAAAACATAAAAAAAAGAGAAAAGGGTGAAGAGGTGGCGGACGCTGACATCTTCAACATTTTGCAAAAGACTATAAAAGAGCTTGAAGAAGAAAAAACAAACTATTCAAAGGTTGGCAACAATGAAGAGGTAGAAATAATTTCCAAACAGATAGAGATTGCTAAAAAATATCTTCCAAAACTTCTTAGCAGAGATGAGATAAAAGAAATCATTTTGTCTCTTCCTGATAAGAGCATTCCATTTGTGATGAAACATTTTAAAACAAATTACAATGGCCTTTGTGATATGAGAGTAGTGCAAGAAGTCTTAAGGGAGATATAATGAAGGTTTTTGCTATAAGCGATCTACATCTTTCTGTAAACAATCCAAAGCCGATGGACATATTTGGACCTGTTTGGGAAGGGTATCTTGACAAAATCTTTGCGAACTGGAAAGAAAAAGTCTCTGATGAAGATTTAGTGCTTTTATGCGGTGATTTTTCTTGGGCAATGGCATTAGAGGACGCTAGGGCTGACTTTGAAATGTTAAAAGATTTGCCGGGCAAGAAGATAATTATAAGAGGTAATCATGACTACTGGTGGAAATCAATTTCAGCTGTTCGAAAGATGTTGCCAAGTGGATTTTATGCAATTCAAAATGATGCTCTAAAATTTGGGAATTTTGTCATCTGTGGCACACGCGGCTGGAGCACGCCTGAAAAGAATTGTCCGCTCTCAGCTGAGGATCAAAAAATTTACAATAGAGAAGTTTTAAGACTGCAGCTAACTTTAGCAGCAGCATCCAAAGTTAAGCTTGACGAAGATAAGCTGATTTGTATGATGCATTATCCGCCGCTGAATTTTTCAAAAGAAGAAAACGAGATGAGTGAACTTTTTAAAAAATTTGGAGTAGATGCTGTCGTCTATGGTCATCTTCATGGACAAAGAAAGGTGGAGCTAAAATTTGAAAAAGACAACATCTCATACTTTTTAACTTCTTGCGATATGGTGGCGAATAGTTTGGTACAAATTTTCCCTAGCGTCTAGTTTAATTTGAAGCAATCATGACAAAAATTGATTGTCAAATGAAAGTTAAAATTTTTAGATGTGATTTTTTAGGAGAAGACAGAGATAATCTAGTAAATATTAATAATTTCCTTTCATCATTCTGCCTATTATATTAATTTAATGTATATGTAATAGTTAATTATTTGACAAAGCAGCAACAATGTTGTAAACTACGAAACAGGAGCAAATTTTATGAAAAAGAATATTTTTAAAACAATTGCACTTCTTTTCTGTATGGCGTTATGCTTAAGTGGTTGTGCCACTGTAAGCAATATTACCAATCAGGATGGAAGCAAAATATACTATGACGATGTACAATATTTTCAGGGACAGGTCGCACTGATTGGCGACTATCTATATTATGGAAATGGTTATACCGCAAGCGACGGCGACGATTTCAACTATAACGACGCAGCAAGCACAGGTTATCTTGCAAGACTCTATGTTGGCGAAAATCTTCAATACGATTTGAGCGAGGACGATGATGGCTATGTTGATCCTAGTCCTGTCGGAGTTGAAAAAGTCAACGACAAATTGACCGGGTATCAAAATCAGTACATGTTCGCACTAGGCGATTATCTATATTTTACTTCTGCAAACACGCATAAACTTAGCAACACAGAGAACGATTATACAAGAGTTTCAATTTTTAGAGTAAAATTCAATGGCGATGGATTTAAAGAGATAGACACTTTCAGATATGACGAAAACTCTCAAATCACAGTGCAGAAGGGCGGAGACGGCAACTATTACTATATAATTTATTGTCCAAGTGGAGATGACACATATAACCTTTATTCAGTTAGAATCGGAAGCAGCATTGGAGAGACAACGCTTCTTGCAGAGGATGTTTTATCTGTTGCAATCTGCGACGAAAACTCAAGTGATCGCAATGTGATCTATACAGTCACATCTGAGCGAAGCGACCGCGAGACAACAGAGGTTAGGGCTGTTGACTTTGCTACTGGAGAAGACAAGAGCTATAGCAATGACACATCGGTTGTAGGAACAACCACAACCATGCTTGGCAGAGTGGGCGACATCGTATTCTACAGCTATGATAAAGTGATTGAAGAGCCACAAGTTTATTATAAAGACCTGTCAACAGATGACAGCTATTTCTCAGGACAAGAAGCAAGACATTTTTATGACGCAAGTGAAATCAATATAATTGATAAAATTTGGAATGGCTATCTATTTATCTCAACCACAAGCTCATCTGTAATGTATAAAGAATTTGGTGGCGAGGCGCAAAGAGTTTTGTCATCAAGTGATTATAGCAACATACTTTTTGTAGACGGAGATTATCTATATTATTCTAACAGCACATCCATTTTTAGAATAAGCATTAAAGACCTCACAACTCAAACCCTTGTATCTACAACAAGCATTATAAGCGGAGAGTGTGGTTATGACGGAACATATATCTACTATTTTGCTCAGCTTGAGAGTGAAGAAAGTGAAGAGGACTCTTCTTCTTCAAGTGATACGACTACTGATGAAAATTACTATATGCACAGGGTAGACAAATTTGGCAATGTTGAGGTGCTTGCAAAAGTAGAGAAGCCATAAACTAGCCACAAAAATAACTGACAAAAAACGACAATTTTAAACATAACTCGGCATTTTCTGCCAAGAGTTATGTTTTATTTTGTAATAAAAGTGTGATATCTTTAGAATGTCCTACAAAAAAAGTGAAATTTGAGGAATTCAAAAGGAGAGTAATATGGAAAACGAAACAAAAAAAGTAAGAATTTATTTAGCTGACGAAACTGAAGATAGCGCACTAGAAAAATATTTTAATGAAAGTGACTATTGGACTATTGTTGGCAAAAGCGGGAACGGCCAAACTGTTGTAAGCGATGTATTATCACTTAAACCAGATTTTTTAATTATGGAAGTTATGCTTTCTGGCATGGACGGATTTATGGTTATGGAAAAACTAAAAAGTGAAATGAAAGCAAACTGTCCAAAGATAATCTTTATTTCAAATTTATCGCATAGCGGCTTCGTCTCAAAAGCAATTAAAGAAGGAGCAGGTTATTTTATGGTCAAACCTGTTATGCCAGAGAACCTTGAGGAGAGGATGCTTGATCTTTTAAATTCTAAAATGGATAATTCAAGCCTAGCAAACGAAAAACAGCTTGATGAAAAGATCTCAAACATCTTTATAAGCATTGGAATTCCTGCTCATATCAAGGGATATCAATTTTTGCGCGAAGCAGTTAAGCTTGCAGTTGAAGAGCCAGAGATTATAGGCTCAATAACAAAAAAGCTTTATCCTACAATTGCAGAGAAGTTTGAAACGAGCTCCTCCAAAGTAGAGCGAGGAATGAGACATGCTATAGAAGTTGCGTGGAATAGAGGAAAGATAGAAAACATAAACTCTCTTTTTGGACTTAAAATATATGGTCGCAACGAAAAGCCAACAAATGGCGAATTGATAGCTTTAATTGCCGATAAAATGCTTATGGAAGGCTAAAACATTTTTATTCTCTTCTTTAATATGATAAAATAAACCATAGCTTTTAAGGAAATTTTGGATAGTCATTTAAAAATTTCATCAGTTCTTCAAAAGCGCAAGGAGGAAGAGAGATGCTTAGATTTGTCAACTTGAAAGAAGATAATGCCAGTTTAGATTATGCCTTGGCACTTGTTGAGCTTGAAATTGAAAATGCTCAAGCGGCAGGAGATAAAGCAATCAAAGTTCTCCATGGCTACGGTTCACATGGCAAGGGCGGAGTGATATTGGTAGAATTGCGGAAATTTCTTAGGCTAATGAAAAAACAAAAGCGCATTAAAGATTATTTTGCCGGAGACAAGTGGAGCGTTTTTAATAAGGATGTGTTCAGTCTGTTAAATCAAGATAAAAGCATGGCAGGCGACGAAGATTTAGATCGAAATAATCCAGGCATTACAATAATTGTTTTGTAAAAAGGGCGAAAAATTTTAAGATAAATTAATTAAAATTAAATTAGAATTGTTAAAA